>PFTR01000007.1 GCA_002789675.1 Alphaproteobacteria bacterium CG_4_9_14_3_um_filter_47_13
ACGGCAGAAAATGGTGATGATGTGCGCAAGAAAGCAAAGGAAGTACGGTTTCTGAAGGGAAGCTGCAATAACTTTGTTTCCCCCGCCTGTGAAAGGGCAGGCTTTATAGAACGGGCAAAGGCCTCCTGGAATGAGGATACGAAAAATTGGGACATTCGCCATATTCGTATTACGCACCTGAACGAGGACATGGCAAAAATAGCGCGCTCTCTGGAAAATGATGAATTAATGCCCGCGCCTGTGATATGTTCAACGCCGCATCTGTTTGACGCATCCTATTATTGCGGGGCGTTCGGACAGACAGGAACGCGTCACGGCAGTGCGGACGAAGACTGGGAAGGCATAAAAAGTTACCGCAAGGCGGCCAATATGGCCGGGCAGGCCGTGGACAAAAGCGGCATGGTCGTGCTTTGCGCGGACGGCAACGCGCTTACGGAACATAGCGGCCTTGACAGGGCGCAGCAGAAAATCCTGAAAATGACCAAAAAGCCGGATCAGGAAGCGCCGTGAGAACCAGGCCCTCTGGAAACATTATTCTCTGAACTCTCCAATGCCGATGCGGCTTCTTCTGCGCCTGCAACACCACAACAAACAAACACGTCCCGCTGGAATCCCCCGCAGCGGAAAGAGGAAAAACGCTATGTCGATCAAAACCCGACAACCGCCGCCATGCGCGAATGGCTGGATGCGAAAGATGTGTATGGGGAAGACCACAGACTAACGATAGCGGCCAAAGAACGCTATGATCAATTGGCTGGAAACATGCCGCAAAATTCTGCGACCCCGCGCAAGGCGAACAATACGGCTTTCGGCATCTTTCTTCTGATATGGGGCACGAGCCTCGCTATGCCCTCGTTCATTAATGCTCTCCTAGAGCCAACGCCGCCCTTGCTCCCGTCATCGGAACCTTCACGCATTGAAGCGAAGGACATTGAAATAAAGGTAGATAGAAAGGTAGCTAGACTGTTAAGTGCGGCGTACCACGGAGGCACGCAGACTGTCAATGAACTTATCGCCGCTGGTGCGGATGTGAATGCACAAGACGGATATGGTAATACGGCGCTGATGGTGGCGGCAAAAAGAGCTAATAGAGCGATTGTCGAGCTTCTGCTTAACGAAGGCGCCGATGTGAATCTGAAAAACAGGGAAGGCGATACGGCGCTGGCGATAGCGGAGTGGCACGGACATACGGACATCGTCCGGATTCTGCGCGAGCCAAATCTGCCAGATGCGAATGCGAAAGACGAGAATGGCATGATAGCGCTGATAAAAGCGGCGGAGAACGGCCATACCAATACCGTCCGTATTTTGCTTGAAAAAGGAGCGGACGTGAATGCAAAAAACAACTATGGCGGCACGGCGCTTATGCTTGCGGCAGGCCAGGGGCATCCCGAAACAGTCCGCCTATTGCTTGAAAAAGGAGCGGATGTGAACGCGCAAGACGACGCTGGCGATGCGGCGCTGCTATGGGCGGCAGAACAAGGCGGTACGGAGATCCTCCAGTTGCTGATTGATGCGGGCGCGGACCTGAATGCGAAAAACAAGCGTGGCGGTACAGCACTGGGACGGGCTATGTTCCTTTATAATCACGCGAGGACCTATCCTTATAGAAACGCGGACTATGATTATTATGGGGCGAGAATCGATCCTTTAAAAGAAGCGACCGATTTCCTACACAAAGCGATGGAAAAGCAGAAAAATCAAGCCGTTTCCAGATTTGCGTCCGCACCAAAAAAAGAGCAGCCCGTTCCCCTTGCCCGTACCTTCACCGTCACGGGCGCTTCCTGCGAGATCAGGGGCAGTACGATCAACGTCAGCGCCGGAAAGGATATTTCCGCGATTTCCCTCCCCCAGGGCTGCGCCCTGATGCCGCGATAGTCCTGTACGGCTTTCTTCTTTTACGGGAAAAATGACAAAGGATATCAGGGGATATAAATAGACCGGTTATCTGTCAAACCGGTTCAGAGGCAGATCATACTCCCGCCCGATACGGAATTCATGGGTGCTGTACTCTCTCTATCATAGCTGTCAATTTCAGGATCACTGGTGCCGACATAACGGTAATTGCATTTAAAATATAGAACCCTCTGCAAAAGTCTCTTTTCTCGTCACCCCGGCGAAGGCCGGGGTCTATTTATCCACGATCGCGAAGGTTGATCAATGGAT
>PFTR01000095.1 GCA_002789675.1 Alphaproteobacteria bacterium CG_4_9_14_3_um_filter_47_13
TCCTCTCCTCAAATTGTCCAAAATGGCGCTCCACCACCGTTACTTCAAACTTTTGCAGAGGGTTCTATATTATAGCCCGTCTTAAAAGAGGGTTAAGACCTTTTTTGATCTCTCCGGGATTTATCCCCGCCCCCTTGGGGAGCCTCTCACTTGGCTGCTTGCGGCAGGGACTCAACGAGCGTTTAATGATTCCGCTCACCTCACACCCTCTATTGAAAAAGACGAAACACCAAAGCCGGAACTTTGATTTTAGAACGATCGACTCCGCGCCGGAATTTCCGGCGCGAATACATTGCCAAAAGCCCGAAATTAGGGCACAGTCAGACTGTGATTTTTATGATTTGTGCAGAAAATTCTACACAACATTTACACAGGCAAAAATGGTGCAATTCTGTTGTTTAGTTTCAATAAATTAAAATGGCTACCAGATAGGGTCGGAATGACAGTTTTATTATCTGTTTTTCTATCCTCCCCTGCCTTTGCGCAGGCTATTACGCTTGATCTCGGGGCGGGTGCAGAAAACGGCACAATGACCGGACGCGTGATCCAGCTGCTTGCCATCATGACCGTGATTTCGCTGGCGCCATCAATTCTTGTGATGATGACCTCGTTCACACGGATTATTGTCGTTCTTTCTTTCCTGCGAACCGCAATCGGCATCCAGCAGACCCCGCCAAACACGGTTATTATCTCGCTGGCGCTATTCCTGACCTTCTTTATTATGACGCCGACACTACAAAGCGCGTATCAGGCAGGCATTGTGCCGCTTATTAATGAAGAAATTGACGAAGTGACAGCTTTCGAACGCACGGTTGACCCGTTCAAGCAGTTTATGCTTGCCCATGTCCGCGAAGATGATTTACGCCTGTTTATGGAGCTGAGCGAAACCAAAGTCGAGACCCCGATAGCAACCCCTCTGCAGGTTCTTATCCCGTCATTTATGATTTCGGAACTACGCCGCGCTTTTGAAATCGGCTTTATGCTGTTCCTGCCTTTTCTGATTATTGATATGGTAACGGCATCCATCCTGATGTCCATGGGCATGATGATGCTGCCGCCAGTGATGATTTCCCTGCCCTTCAAAATCATCTTTTTTGTTCTCGTTGATGGCTGGTATCTTGTCGCCGGAGCCTTGGTGAAGAGCTACGGGCTGGGGGTTCTGCCACCGGGGTAGCTCTCAACTCTCTAATTGGACACAGCCTGCGCATCCGTACGGTAGGATTCCAGAAAATCCTTGAACATATCGACTTCCTGTACAATGGACTCGATGGTTTCGCGGTCAGCCATGATCGTAGTCTTGCGGGGTCTGGTGACAACGTCAAACAGACGCGCCCGTGCGGTTTTCTTCATTGCATCTTCGTAACGGCGGCGGGCATTATTGAGCGCCACACGATTACCGGCCAGATTCAATGCCACGGCATTATTCAGGATCAGATCTGCTTGCGCAGGCGTGAGCGGTCTGCCCATATCAAGAGCTTCATCAAGGATTAAGTCCTGTAACGCTTCAGCCGCATCTTCCCACAATCCGGCCTTCCAAGCGATATCAACGCGAAGCCTGTTGACATCAGGAGCAGGATCAAAACCATGGAGCATATCAAGCGCTTCCTCCGTACGGTTAAGTTGCGACAGTCCCCGCGCCCGCAGCAAATCAATCTCGCGCAATTTATCTTCACGCGCCTTACCGGAAAGAAGATCATTATAAAGATCACGGCCAATGGCCAGATATTTCATAGCCGGACGCGGATTTTTATCAATCAGATCAATCGCGCCGAGTCTAATGGCCACACGCGCTTTATCCTCACCGCTTAAACGGAAATCGACCTGATGTTCCAGAATTTTGGTCGCACGCTCAAGAAGATCAGCCAGCACAAGGCGTTCTGCCAGTTTTTGGATGAGCCTGTTTCCCTCCTCACCCGTCGGGGTAAGCTCCCTGAACTCCTCATAAACCTGTACAGCATCCAGAGGATCCAGATCTTCATCCCTGAGCAGGAGATCACGGAAAGACTCTCTCATATAAACGGCCACTTCCTTGCCGACATCTGATTCCGGACTCATCGTAATGGCATCACGCAGAATGGAGAGCCCTTTCAGATATTTATCCTGTTCCAGATAAAATTTCCCCAGCATATAATTGATCCGTGCCTCAAGCTCGTCCCCGCGCCAGAGATAACGCAGCCCTTCCAGACGATCTATGGCCTGTTCCAGTGTTATATCACCATGCTGCAATTCTAGCATGGTGAGCGCCAGCCCTCCTTTAGCGCGATAAAGATCATCGTGCCCGCTGCTCAGATCACTCCATAACTGCCGCGCCTGATCGAATTCCCCTTTTTGCCTGTGAACTTCTCCCTGAAGATAGTCCAAACCAGCACGAGTCCATGATTTAAGGCTTGCACGTTCTTTTTCTAGAACGGCCAGAACCTTTCCTGCCGTTGTTCCATCACCCGATCGCAGCGCAATTTCCGCCAGCTTCAATCCGATTTTCTCAAGAAGCGGACGCGGATACCCCATTAAAACCGTAAAATCACGCGGCATCATTTCCACAGCCTGTTGCCAGTCTTCCAGCATCGCCAGCGTATAGGCGCGCCAGTAATCAAGCTCGGTATACTCCATCAACACAGGATGCCACAACTCATGAAAAGCAATCTCGTGCTTTCCAGCCAATGCGGCAGAGGCTCCCTTCAAAGCGCGGAACTCGGGATTATCCGCAATAGCCGGCAACTCTTCAGCCGCATAGGACAGGAAACCAAGTGCTTCCTGCCCCCGATCATTCGAGACATTCATTTTCGCCAGCGTCAGTAAATCCTGTACCCGTCCTTCCTTATCCTTGACTGCCATACCGGAGAGCAAAATACGCTGATTTTCTTCCAGCGCTTTTAAGCCACCCATCATCCAGCGGTCAAAATCAAAAATCCGGCGGATTTCCTTTCCCGGTTCAGCAGGTTCATCCGCGACAGTCACCTCCTGCACTTCTGTACGGATCAAACGACGGTTTATGTCTTTGGATCGTGAAAAAGCAAGACCTGAAGGACGCATGATTTCAACGGTTTCGCTCGTCTTTTTAATTTCAAGGTCATCGGCTTTCGGTATAATCGCCAGTCCAATGACACTCTCCAGCATATCAAAATCAACCAGAGAGCGCCACATACCACCAAACTGACCCGCCTGTTCCATTGTCACGACTTTGATCATATCGCCAACAGAAGGGTCTGGAACCTCGAGAATTTTTGTAACAGCCGTTAACGGCCACACAATTTTTCCATCCCGCGCCGCTGTTTCATTGGAAGACTGACGCTGCATTTCAACCGGTTTTGCCGACCGCTCGTTTGGGGTCACAAGAATACGCCAGATCAAACCGCCGCCTTCTCCATACACATGCATATTGAGGGTTTCCGGCGGCAATTTTGTCCGGAAAGCAACGCCCCCCTTGATTTCCATGCGCTGAAAGGGCGTAAATTTTCCAGCCTGCTCTCCCGATATCTGGGGAGTCACAGGCAATGTCGAGCGATCCATCACAATCCACAGCCAGTCGGAACGACGAAACGCGGCCAGTCCCATCGCCTCGGTCGAGGAAACAGTAATAACGTGGGGAGGCATTACCGAAGCCGCCTGTTCCAGAATTGTTTTCTCCGGCGGCAGAATTTGTTCCTCGACAGATTCCGCTTTCATGGACGGAAGCTTCTCCGCATCCGGTTTCACAACGAGATCTGCAACAGGGTCTTTAACAGACCCGGTTTTTACAAACTCCTTTTCCAGCTCCTTTTCCTGCTTTTCCGGCTTCGGGGTCTTTACGGTTACAGGAGAAGAGTCCGGGGATGACGTGGTAGATTCCTTGTTATCCAGAGGGGCCAAAACATCAACCACGACACGGTTTCCCACCATAAAATGCCGAAAATTACGTTCCGGCGGTGTTTTAAGAACAACCTGAAGATTTGCACCACTTGAAGAAACCTGCTTCACATCCAGAATATCCGTTCCGGCGCCATGCTCATGCACGCTCAGAGACATATCGGCAGATTTTTGAAAATCCACCAAAATCTCTCCGGAGTTCTGCTGTCTGACATTATAGGAAACCGGACTATTCCAGTCAAAGACAGCACGCGTATAACCGCTATGTTTTCCCGTACGTACCGCAACAGAAGTCTGTGCCAATGCCGGAAAAGAAAGCATCAGAAAAACAGATAGCATTAAGATAATCGGTCTGAACATAGAAAAAACCGGCAGTAGATTAGATGACAGGAAAGACAAACAACATCCTTGTTTTATTATAAACCAGTAAAGCCATAGTGACAAAGCCCTATCGCTTCCAGAGCCATTCAGCCCCCTAGTTCTTTGCCGGATCAAGAAAAACTCTCTGCGCCGCACCATCATGATTCATAACCACAATATCTACACGCCGCGCCAGATCCAGCCTTTTTTCCTCATCCACGATTCCCTGAAGATCCTCATAACGGCCACTGGAAAGTCCATGAATCGTAATATCATTTTGATAGCCGACACTCTCCAGAATGGCTGCAACATTTGCTGCACGGGACATGGAAAGATCCCAGTTCGAATCAAAGCCCGTAGACGTCGCGCCGACAGGTCTCGGATCGGCATGGCCAATAATCTCGATTTTATTCCTGATCCTTGAAAGCTGCCCCCCCAGCGCATAAAGCGCTCTTGCCCCCTCTTCCCTGACCGTGGCGTCTCCCGCATTGAAAAGCAATTCGCGTGGCAGAGAAATAATAATGCTATCCGGTTGTGGAATCAGCACCACCTTTTCCAGATACTGGCTATCGGCGATCACGGCCTCTATCACCGTGCTCAGATATTTTATATTCAGCGCCCGATTAAAGTTTATTTTATCAATATTGATAGCATCCTGCGGCCCTTTGCTGACAGGAGCGCCATAAAATTTATTAAATTCGGACTGGATGGAAGAGGTGATCTCTGACCACTCCTCCTTGGCAGGCGCCGTCATCGAAAACAGTAACACAAAGAATGTCAGCATCAGCGCCATAACATCGGTAAAAGACACCAGCCAGACATGAGAGCTTTCCTCTACCTCGTGGATATCACCTGTCCGGCGGTGATAACGTCTTCCGGTCGAGGAGATACCCGTCTGGTCAGCAGGCTCTTTTTGAGCTTCATCATCTGCCATTTACATCTTCTCCCAAAGGATTGAAAGGAATATGACGATGAAAAAGAAGCTCGACAGTTTCTTCTTGTCCTTTCTGTATCCCGATACTCATCAGTTTCACAGGAAGCCCTGCCTTTTCAATTTTCCCGGCAACCAGACCCATTCTTTTCATCAGGGACGACAATTTCTGAGGCTGGCTGTTTTCCAGATTAGCCGGATTTTCATTAATATTGAGGACAATATCCATCCGGTACGGTGCTCCTGCATAATCTGTCTTCACCAGCGCCACAAGAGTGCGGAGAAAAAAATCTTTATCAGGGGACGAGACACCAGATGTCTGGACAGCAAGAACAGCCTCTTCAAATGCCTCTAGAGAAAGCTGTACAGCCATAACGCCATTCCCCTGATCCACGATGGATTTATAGCCGGGAATCTGTGCAGAGAACAGGGTCTGCAACTGCTCGATTGTGCTTCCTTCATTAAGGGCTGAATCATTACTTTTTGTGAAAACAGGTTTTTCTTCCATCCGCCATGTCTCAAGACGGGTTGAGAACGCATTCCCTAGACTTGCCATGACCGGAAATGCTTTTGATTCCTCATAACTTGAAATGGCATTGAGAACAATAAAGAAAGCAAGAAGCATAATAAACAAAGACAGTCCCATAAGCTGGCTGGCCACAGATCTGGCTGTTCCTGTATTTCCTCGGCGTCTTCTATTCTTCATTCCCTTATATCTTGCTCCGGCACGCCTCCTGCCCCTGCCAGGATCAGGAGAACGTGCACCAGTATCGCTAGAACCTATAAAATGACTCATAAAATATGAACACAATCATAATATCGAGAGCAAAAAACGAATAAAAACCCCTTATTTTCTTTATCTTTTTCCTTGATACGGAAATCACAGAATGTCTTCAAAAAATTTATACTTTTTTAATCGTCAAATGCAGAAAGAAGTTTGTCAATATCTTCCTGTGAAATGGCATTGCCCGGTAACTGGGGACCATTTAAAAGACGTTCCGCTTCCGTTTTCTCCGCTTCTTCTGCCGCAATATGCTTTTGTTGATCCTCCTTATCCGGTACTGACTCGTCCAGAATATGAAGAATTTTTCCGACTTTTTCATCAATGGTTTTGAGCGTTCCGACAACATTGCTCACACGCTGGCCTGTAATATCCTGAAAAGAGCAAGCTTCAAAAATTTTGGTCACTTCCGCTTCCACAAGCGCCGCAACAGCCGAATCCATTTTTCCCATATGTTCCTGAATCACCTCGCAAGCATCCATAATAGCGCCTGTGGCTTCTTCCGTGGCACCGACAATAGCATCAAGCTCATCCGTAGCGGCAGGAATATGTACCCCGTTTATATCCCCCGCCCTCGCCGAGCCAAGCTGCTTACGGGAATCATCAATAATCATTTTCAGATCATGAAGCTCCTGAAACAGGACATCCTTGGCGGCAAAATCTGTTTTATGAACTTTATCAATCACCGAATTGATTATGCTGACAACCTGATCCCGTCCATAGGCTGCGCTTTTCAAATGTGCGTTTTCCGACATAAAGCAATCCTTTTTATTAATGATCCGGTTTAGAATGCGCCAATCGCAGATGATATCTTCTGTTTCAGCGTATCCGCATTAAAAGGTTTGACGATATAATTGCTTGCCCCGGCCTGCTTGGCAGCAATCACGTTTTCCGTCTTACTTTCAGCCGTCACCATGATAAATGGTACATCCTTGTGCTTGTCATCATTGGCGCGCACCGCTTGCAACAAATCAATACCGGTCATAGGCTCCATATTCCAATCGGAAATGACCAGTCCATAGTGCTTGTGTTTCATAAGCTCCAGTGCCTGTGTACCATCAAGTGCTTCATCCACATTGTTAAAGCCAAGTTGCTTAAGAAGATTACGAATAATCCTCAGCATGGTTTTATAATCGTCTACGATCAGGACATTCATATTTGTAATTGACACTTATCTTCTCCCACTTGCATTGATTAAGCCCTCAAGATTAAAAGGCCGTATTTAAAATACGATAATTAAGCATAGAAAAATACTGTTAAATATTTCTAAAAATTATAATGTTTTCCCAAATAAATTAAAAAACCTTTTTTCTTAATGACTTATTAGGTATTTCTAAGGAAAGATACGAACGCCCCCTACACTATTGCAAGCATAACGTATCGGCGGCTGGACAGCGGGCTGGGAAGGGTAGCTACTGCCATTAAACTGTAGAGCAACATCTTTCGTAGCCGCATACATCCGCCCCGAAATTCGCACGATAATATCCTTCCAGCCATTTGTTGTATTATCGCTCACCGTAAAAGGCCCCCGCACAGGATCTATTTCCGAAACCAATCCAAAACCATCATTATAAGCCTTGAACACCATCATCCGGCAACCACTCAAGGCACACCAATATTGATGCGGCGCTTTCATCAATACAATTCCCTCACGGCGGCCATCATTATCAAGATCAATGCGCGTAAAATCATACCGTGTATTCTGCGGCGCGTTTCTAGAAGCCACATATTCGGCGATAGCGGCCATAAACTGTTCATTTCCCGGATCTTTTAACGAGGAAACTTCAGGCATCGGCATCAGACCATGCCCTGATTCTTTATCCGAAGCACAGCCGGAGACCAGCGTCATACAGAGTAATGCCAAAATATAAAAGAAGTGCTTCATCCGGATATCTGCGCCTGTTCAGAAAATGTGAATCTATCGCTATTATCGGGATCATAAAAAAGGGAGGCAAGGCGGCCTCCCTCTATAAGGTTTTTTTACGCACAGATTTTATATCTAAAAATTCCCCAGAACCCGTTTCACCGCAGAAAGAGCTTTCCAGTTTTTAACGACAGGATGACCGCCGCGTTTTGCAAGACCGTAAAATGCTGTTGTCATGTCTGCCATATCTTTTAGGGTTTTAGCTTCTTTCCCGGATAAAGGCTCACCCGTCACATCACGGCGCTGCAGATTTTCATGCTTCATGGAGGCACGGATTTCATGGACATCCGGTTCAGAATCAAGCCGGGGCTCCCGCAACGGCGCATTATTTTTAAGAATATAATGGATACGCGGCCATGTGCTGGCCTTGTCATTAAAAGCATCCATCGCGCTACTACGCTCAAGGTGGAGCATACGATTATATGTCAGCGGAATCGTATTGTTAATCCCCAGATGCCCTTTCGGCTTGCGGTCAATTAACTGCTCGAAATGGTCATGATTACTGGCAACATGACGCGCCACATCGTCACGTTCAAGCGTGTCTCCCCCTGTGAGAACAGTGGCAAGACGATCGGCAACCTTCACATCCACATGATTCACGCCCCCTTTGGCAGGATCATGTCCGCCAATATAAAGATGTGCAACATTCATGCGAATCGCAGCGCGACCCGATACGCCCGGCAAATTGAAAACAGGAAGCGGTTCAGGCTTGTAATCCGGTGCCATTTCCAATGCGAACGCTTTGGCATCGGCCAGCACACGATCCGGATTCATACTGATACGATCCTGCGGACGCAGCCAGAGCTTCTTCCTGCCATCCTGCGCACAGCCTGCACCTGATTTCAGAGGATCCGCCAATATTTCCATGGCACGGATTACCGAGGCCATCGCCCCTTTCACTGTGGCACTTTCAAAGGCACGCTGCAAAATACGGGTGGATCCTGTCCATGCGGGCAGAATTCCAACACCCACTTCGGGAAGTGCCATAATCTGCTCCGGCCCCGATTGCACAGCCGCGCAATTGAGAAGAATTTCATTCCCGCCGCCAAAAGACATATTTTTAGGCTGACCTTTCGGCGCACCGATAATCGGCTTTGCAGACTGGTTGATGGCGGTATAAACCGCCTGCCCTTGATAAAGAAATTCATGGAGAAAGTTTTTCAGGCCTTTTTCAGCATATTGACCCACACCAAGAAGTTTTGCGAATTTATTCTCGGCAACATTCATAAAGGCTTCGGCCAATTTCAAATTCGCGCCAACAGAAAAACGATCACCGTCATTATAGATGACCATGGCTTTGTAAGCCTCGTTTTCATTGAGCAGTTTTACACTTTCATTGGTGACCCATAGAATGGACGGATCAATTGAGTTACCCACCGAATGAAACTCCAGACAAAGGACACCATCACCAATATCCCAGACACTCGCAGAATTATGGGTAATAAGAGGTTTGCTCTTACGTTTCACATCATCAAGATCAAGAATGCCCTCCTCGCGGCGGATCGGAACAAAGGCACCATCAAAATGACGGACAATAACCCTGTCATCCAGTTCCAGATAAAACGGATCACCTTCTGCTTTGGCAAGAAGCGGTGGCACAGCAATATTTTCTTCCACCAGTTTATCCGTAAACCAGTCAACGCCCATTTTATCAAGCAGTTCAAACGGCCCCACTTTCCAGTTATACCCGCCACGCATGGCATCGTCGATCCCCTGTACATCAAACGCAAGTTCTTCAGCATGTTCAAGGACATAAAGCATCATATCGCGGATCACAGGCCACGCAAATACTGCCGCCGGATGGTCAGAATCCAGAAACTTCTGCAATCCGCCCATCTTTCCAACCTGTTTTTTAAGGTCGTCATAAGGGCTTTTCGTACAATCGTTATAATCTCTGCTTTTCAGATCCCGTGCCTGCCGTAGTTTTTTGCCCTTTTGATCCAGAACAGGCTTGCCCTGCTCGTCTGTTTTCAAACGGTAATAACCGCCTTTGCTTTCCGGCTTGCGATTTCCGACATAACCCTCCGCCAGTATGGTTTTCAGCTCTTCATTGCCTGTAAATATCTGCTGGAAATCATCACTTTCCGGAAGATTTTCATTCAAATCGGAGCGCACATGCTCAACCACATCAAGCCCCACCTCATCGGCCAGCCTGAAAACACCCAGACGATCCGGAAAGCCGAATGTATCCCCGAGAATAGCATCGACATCCTCGATTTTCATATCCTGTTTCAGCGCTTCAACTCTGGCACGTTCCATGAGATGGATCCCGATACGGTTGGCAATAAAGCCGCGCTCGTCTTTACACAGAACAACTTTTTTACCAAGGGCTTCGTCACCGAACCTGGAAATCGCTTTAACCATTTCCGGATCTGTATTTTT
>PFTR01000111.1:0-342 GCA_002789675.1 Alphaproteobacteria bacterium CG_4_9_14_3_um_filter_47_13
CTACCGTAAAAGTCATGAAGAAACTGTTCCGGTCATGGGAAAGCTCGGCCACAGCGGAAACAAGATTAAAATCGGCATAGCCTTCCGACAGATAAAAGCGCCGGAGCAATTCCTGATCAAACCCCATCCGGTCAGGATCATAACGGTCATCCGCAGTCAAAAAGCGGTACCAGCGTGATTCCTGTGTACTGACCTCGCTGCGCAGACGGTCATCGTCAAAATGTTTATTTCCTACAAAGCGGATACTTTTCACTTTCGTAACAGGGCCTTCACTAATCTCGAAAACAAGGTTCACCCTGTTCTGGTCAAGCTTAATGACCTTCGGCTCGATATTGGCTGAGA
>PFTR01000111.1:359-10167 GCA_002789675.1 Alphaproteobacteria bacterium CG_4_9_14_3_um_filter_47_13
TAAATCTGATAAAGTCTGTTTACATCCGCCTGTACTTTCGTGCGGGTAAAGACCTGCCGGGGACGCAAGGATATTTCTGCCAGCAATTCATCATTTTCGATTTTATCATTCCCTTCAAAGGCAATCTGGCTAATCACAGGATTCTCGACAACGGTAACTTCAAGAATACGGCCTTTTTGTCTAAGGGTGACATCGGCAAACAAACCCGTGGCAAACAGGCTTTTCAATGCCTTGTTCATGGAATCCTGATTCATAGGATCACCGACATGAACATCCATGTAAGTCAGAACAGTCGCAGGCTCAATACGCTCGACACCCATAATCTGTATTTCGGCAATTTGCTCCTGCGACTGGGCGTAAACGTTATGTACGCCAGTCAGCGTCACGAGAACAAAGCCTGCCAATAGCACCATGGCGAGGACAACAAGTTTTCCTGCTAGAAATCTGAGCATTCGAATTAATCTTCTCTAAATGATATTTGCCTTACAGAATAATCTGCACAATGTCGTTCAGATTAGCAAATAACATGATTCCGACCAGTAATGCTAGTCCTAAACGAAAAGCATATTCCTGAATTTGTTCAGATAGAGGAGATCCTTTGAGTGCTTCTATAATATAAAAGAACAGATGCCCCCCATCCAGCATAGGAATAGGGAACAGATTAATCAGACCCAGATTGATAGAAAGCAGCGCTGTAAATGTAATCAGGGCAATAATACCATTTTGTGCCATGTCACCGGCAATGGCGCCAATTCTAATGATCCCGCCAAGCTCTGTTGCACTACGGGTTCCTGTAACCATCTGCCCGAGTGCCTGCAATGTACTCATGGTAATATTGATCGTTTCGCTTACGGCTTCATTAACACTTCCGAAAATACCATATTTTACGAAAACCTCATCATCCCGATCTGAAATATTGAGAAAACCATAACTCTCGCTTTCAGCCAGAAACATATCTTCATTAAAGGCCCGCAAAGGATGGATCATGATGTCATTCACATCCTCCCCCCGATCAAGGGTAATGATAAAGCTTGTGTCCATACGCTCTGTAATGGCCTTGTGACGCGCTTCGGAAGTTGTGTATTCCTTTCCGTCAACAGCCAGAATATGATCCACTTCAATTGCATTTCCGGGGCTGATAAGACCCAGCATTCCCCGTGCATGTTTGAATCCGAAACGATCTTCTTCAATCAGCCGCTCGGGGGCGGCCATGATTTCGATAATTTCTCCTTCTCTACGCACCGAAAATTTCCGCTTGATATCCAGCCCGACAAGCACCTCGCGCCGGATATCCTCGAAGCGGTCTACCTTGCTATTTCCGATGGCGATAATTTCATCATGAGGAAGAAACCCGGCTTCCTGTGCCGCACTACCCCCGATAATCGCCGAAGCAACAGGAGGAGTCACAGGTTTCCCCTGAAACAGATACAGACCTGACAGAATAATAATCGCAAAAATAAAATTAATCGCCGGCCCTGCAAGAACAATGGCCGAGCGCTGCCCGACAGGCTTTGCATAGAACGCAACTTTTCTCTCGTCTTCGGTCAGAGGCCTCGGAGGCTCCTCGCCTTCCTGAATTCCGTTAACATGTCCTGCGCTGGCCGGGTCAGTATCGCCAAACATTTTGACATACCCGCCCAATGGCACTGCTGCAAATTTCCAGCGCGTTCCGTTTTTATCCGTAATGCCAAAAAGCTCTTTGCCAAATCCGATAGAAAAAGTATCAATCTTGACGCCGCACATCCGGGCAACAATGTAATGCCCCCATTCATGCACAAAAACAAGAATACTCAGCACCAGCACAAATGCCCCGACATACAGCCACGCATTTGCGGCCATTAACTGGAACCAGTCAAAAATAGAACTACTCATGCCAAATAAACCTTTTTCCTGTGTTGATCATTATTCATATAGGATTTTGCCAGCGTTCGTACAGCCCCGTCAAACGAAACAATATCATCCAGCGTTTCCAATGGTACAAACTCTATGGTATCAAAAACTTTTCTTACTGTCTCTACAATATCCGTAAATCCTGTTTTTCTTTCCAGAAATGCCTCCACGGCGACTTCATTGGCAGCATTAAAGGCGACACATGCAGCGGCTCCCTTTTCCAGACAGCTATAGGCAAGTCCTATGGCCGGGAATTTTTCTGTATCAACCGGTTCAAGATCAAGCTTTATCAGCTTTTTTAAATCAAGCTTTAGTCCCGGAGTACGGATTCGATCCGGCCAGCCCAGACAATAGGCAATGGGCGTTTGCATGTCCGGCGCGCCCATCTGCGCCAGAATCGACCCATCTTCATACGCGACCATAGAATGAATAATAGATTGGGGATGAATCACCACATCAATTTTGTCAGCATCCATGTTGAATAAATAATGTGCCTCGATCACCTCAAGTGCCTTGTTCATCAAAGTGGCGCTGTCCACCGAAATTTTATGTCCCATTGACCAGTTCGGATGGGTCACCGCCTGCTCCAGAGTGGCTGTCGCCATCTGTTCTGTGGTCCATGTTCTGAAGGGTCCTCCGGAGGCTGTTAGAATAAGGCGCTCAATCCCCCGTCTTTGCCCTTCATCAAAAACCTGAAAAATCGCATTATGCTCGCTATCGACAGGAAGAATGTGGCAGCCATTTTTTTTCGCGGCTTCCATCACCAGAGCGCCTGCCGCCACCAGAGGTTCCTTGTTCGCAAGCGCTACATTCGCGCCACTCCCGATCGCCTTCATAATCGGCTCAAGCCCCGCAAAACCGACTATCGCCGCCATAACCAGATCACAGGGTGCAGAGGCAGCTTCAAGCAGAGCCTGCCGCCCGCAGCTTGCTTCTATCCCTGTTCCCGATAGAGACTCTTTTAAAATCTGATAGGCAGAAGAATCCGCAACAACAGCCTGTTTTGCCTTCAGTTTTATCGCCTGCTGTGCCAGCAATTCAGCATTGCTGTTGGCTGTAACAGCCTGAATATCAAATAATTCAGGCTGCGCCAGAATAACCTGTGCGGTACTTTGTCCGACAGAGCCTGTTGCGCCTAAAATACTGATTTTTTTTACCGGCATAACAATAGAATTCCTAAAAAGACAGGTGAAACGAGTAACAGGGAATCGATCCGGTCCAGTAACCCTCCATGACCGGGAATCAACGAACCACTGTCTTTAGCATGGGCACGGCGCTTGTAAAAAGATATGAGTAAATCACCCACCTGTCCCACAGCGCCTAACAAAAATCCGGTCATAAGCATAAAAGGAATTGTTAAAGTATCAAATTCAGGCGCCAGCCCTGTTTCAAAAGTTATAAATTTTCTTAAATATTGAACAAGCGCCAGCATTAATCCACAAAAAAACATCGCTCCGCCCAATCCTGCCCATGTTTTATTAGGACTTAAATACGGCGCCAGCTTTGCACCACCAATCGTTTTTCCGGTAAAATAGGCTCCCGTATCACTTGCCCAGACAGAAACCATCATTGCCAGCACAAGCCATAACCCCTCTGCCAGCCCAAAACGCAAAAATATAAAAGAGCCAAAAGCAACACTAAGATAAACGCCACCGAGCAACAAATGCAAAATACGATACCGCTTCGCCCCATACGCAAGGCCAAAAAATTCATATAAGGCAATCATAAAAGCAGCAAGAACCATTGCCAGAAAAAATCCACCGCCAAGAACAATAAGAAAAATAACACAAGGTGCCAGCACAAGACCTGATATAACTCTTGTTTTCAGGCCAGTCTTTTTTTCTTTGCTCTTCAGACTAATCAGGATTCTCCCCGAACAGTTTTGATTTTTCCAAAGCGGCGGTCACGCTGTCCGAATTCCTCGACAATCGCTTCCAGATTTTCCTTTTTAAAATCTGGCCAGAAAACAGGGCTAAAAAACAACTCGGCATAAGCGCATTGCCAAAGCATGAAATTACTAATGCGCATTTCTCCGCTTGTACGGATCAGTATATCGGGATCGGGAATCCCTTCCGTCATGAGAAACGAAGAAAAATGTTCTTCGGCACATGCCATATCAGGCTCAACGCCCCTCTTCCGGCACATTTGCGCCCATTGCGCGGCAGCCTGCAAAATATCGTTTCGTCCACCATAATCAAGGGCAATAACAACTGTAATTTTATCATTATGCTGCGTCAGAGTCTCGGCATTTTCGATCAGTTCTACAATATCGGCGGCAAGCTGATTCCTGTTCCCGACCACACGCAAACGGATATTATTTCGGTGAAGTTCTGCCGTTTCTGAGCGCAAATACATTCTTAAAAGACGCATCAGTTCGCTTATTTCCTCAATCGGACGATTCCAGTTTTCGGAAGAAAATCCGAACAGGGTCAAATAGGAAACCCCCATTTCAGCGGCAGCCTTCACAATCTTCTTTGTTGTTTCCGAGCCCTGCTTATGACCCATGGTTCGCGGCAAACCTCTGGCTTGCGCCCATCGTCCATTACCATCCATAATAATGGCAATATGGGTTGGAATATCTGCACTCATTTCCAGTAGATCCTAAATTATCATAATTTCTTTTTCTTTGTCGGCGAGCAGCCCATCAATAATTTTAATAACTTCATCCGTCAGCTTCTGAACCTGTTCGGACATGCGTTTTAGATCATCTTCGGAAATTTCGCCATCCTTTTCCCTTTTTTTCAGGCCATCCATCCCGTCACGGCGAATATTACGGACAGAAATACGGCAAGCCTCGGCATATTTTCCGGCAACTTTTCCAAGTTCAATACGGCGTTCTTCATTCAGTTCAGGTACAGGTACACGAATAACCGAGCCTTCCGGCTGCGGATTAAGACCTAAGCCTGCCTCACGGATTGCTTTTTCAACAGCCTTAACCGCACTGACATCCCAAACCTGCACCGTCAGCAAACGCGGCTCCGGGACACTCACTGTCCCGCATTGATTAAGCGGCATTTTCGTGCCATAGACATCAACCTGTACAGGTTCCAGCATCGTTATAGAAGCCCTGCCCGTGCGAAGCCCCGTAAATTCATTCTTTAAAACATCAATTGCGCCATCCATACGCCGTCTTAAATCAACCAGATCAACCATTATCTTCCTCTCTATTTATCTGACACAAGTGTAAAATTGCCTTCCCCACGCAAAACCAGCCCTAGATTACCCTCATCCCGAATTGAAAAAACCACAATAGGAATGCCGTTCTCACGTGCCAGCGAGACAGCCGTTGCATCCATAACCTTAAGATCTTTGCTGAGAACCTCAAGATAACCAAGATGGTCATAGCGTTTGGCATTTTTGTCTTTTTCCGGATCGGCAGTATAAACGCCGTCAACTTTTGTCCCCTTCAGCAAAGCATCACAACCCATTTCCGTAGCGCGCAATGCGGCCGGTGTATCTGTGGTAAAAAACGGATTACCGCTTCCGGCTGCAAAAATTACAACCCTGCCTTTTTCCATGTGACGAAGGGCACGGCGGCGGACATAGGGTTCACAGACGGCCTGCATGGGAATTGCGGACTGGACGCGAGTTTCCACATTAATCTGCTCCAGTGCTGATTGCAACGCCAGCGCATTCATCACGGTTCCCAGCATCCCGATATAATCGGCTGTCACCCGCTCCATACCACTGGCTGCGCCAGAGACACCACGGAAAATATTTCCTGCGCCGACAACAATACAAAGCTGGACACCAAGAGAAACGGCTTCCTTGATATCACGGGCAATCCGGTCAATTGTGGCCGGATCAATACCATACTCCCGCGACCCCATCAGGATTTCACCGGACATTTTAAGGAGAACACGTTTATAGGGTAAGGGAGAAGATACAGACACGATTTTTTCTTTCATTGCTTTGTTTACGGCTGGCATGAACTTATATCCAAATCTTTCCAGAAAATCAAACAACCCTAATATAAAGTCAGCCGCGAGCAAAAGCAACGCGGCTGATTATTACTCTTTTAACAGAAAACAGAAAATCAGCCGTTTGCAACCTTTGCAACTTCCGCAGCAAAATCTTCTTCTGCTTTCTCGATACCTTCACCAAGCTGGAAGCGGGTGTATTCTTTCAGCACAATCGGTGCGCCGACATCTGCCGCTGCATTTTCCAGAAGTTTTGAGATTTTGGTTTCATTATCAATCACAAAGATCTGTTCCAGAAGACAAACCTCCTCATAAAATTTACGCAAACGGCCTTCAACCATTTTCTGCGCAATTTCTTCTGATTTACCTTCTGCTTTCGCCTGCTCAAGCAAAACATTACGTTCCCTATCCAAAGCACTGGTATCAACAGATTCTTTATTCAGATACTGGGGGAAAGCTGCGGCCACATGCATAGCGATCTTTTTTCCAAGCTCTTCAAGTTTTGCCTTATCGCCTTCAGACTCAAGAGCAACAAGAACACCGATTTTTCCCAGATTGTCTGCAAGAGCATTATGCATATAACCAACAACCACGCCGTTCGAAACCTCAAGCAAAGCACTACGACGCAAGGTCATATTCTCGCCAATTGTCCCGACCAGTGCCGTCAGTGTTTCGCTCACACTTTTTTTACCATCAAAATCAGCCTCGCCTAAACGAACCACATCTTTACCATGTGCCAACGCAAGGATGGCCGCTTTCTTAACAAAATCCTGAAAGATCTCATTACGCGCCACGAAATCTGTTTCCGAATTTACTTCCACGACAGCGCCTTTATGACCGTCAATGGCCATAGCAATCAGACCTTCCGCCGCAGTCCGGCTTGATTTCTTGGCTGCTTTGGACAAGCCTTTCTTGCGAAGCAGATCCACGGCAGTGTCCATATCACCGTTTGACTCCACCAATGCACTTTTGGAATCCATCATCCCTGCTCCGGTCATCTCGCGGAGTTCTTTTACTTTTGCCGCTGTAATTTCTGCCATTGTTCTTATCCTTTTATTAAAAAATTCAGGCTTGCGCCGCTTTTTTGATTATTTCAGCTTCCGCCGCAGCATCTGCGTCTTCTGATGTCCCCTTTGTAGGCTCATCAGACTTTTTTTCAGAAGGCTCCGCTACTTTCTCATCAGCAGGTGCTTTGGCCGCTTTCCTACCTTTGGAAGCAAAATTATTCTCACCCTTTTTATCACGACCGGATGACGCCATTTCGGCCTGCAATCCATCAAGAATCGCTGCCGCAACCAGATCACAAAAAAGTTCGATGGCACGGAAAGAATCGTCATTTCCGGGAATTGGAAAATCAATGCCTTGAGGATCACAATTTGTATCAATCACACCAAAAACTGGAATGCCGAGTTTATTGGCTTCTGCGACAGCAATATCTTCCTTGTTCGTGTCAATAATAAACAGCGCATCAGGAACACCACCCATTTCCTTGATTCCGCCGATAGACAACTCAAGTTTGTCCCTTTCGCGGGTCATCATTAATTGTTCTTTTTTTGTATAGCTACTCATATCCCCTGCAAACATTGTTTCCAGCTCGCGAAGACGGGCAATAGATTTAGAGCAGGTTTTCCAGTTCGTCATCATACCGCCAAGCCAGCGGTGATTCACATAGTACTGGCCGGAGCGCTTGGCCGCTTCCTTTACTTTTTCCTGTGCCGAGCGTTTTGTACCGACAAACAGAATACGGCCACCATTGGCCACAATATCCCGGATAGATTTCAAAGAGCGATCCAGCATCGGAACAGTCTGTTGTAGGTCAATAATATGAACCCCGTTCCGTACGCCAAAGATAAAAGGCTTCATTTTCGGGTTCCAGCGGCGGGTGTGGTGTCCAAAGTGGACGCCTGCTTCGAGCAGGTCACGCATTGTAAAAGTCGGCATCGTCATATCTGTTTTTCCTTTTTCGGTTATAACCTCTGCGGAAGCTCATCTTTTTCAAGACACCGTGGGGTGTGCATCACCCTGAATCCGCATGTGAATTTGGCTGTTTCCAGCCATTGCGCCCTGTGATATACAGCTTCTTTTCAGATTTTACAAGCTTTTTCTGGCACAGAACCCCGCACTTTTAAACAAGTAAGAGGCATCAGGTCGGCAAAGGATCGACAATTAAAATCCGTTGCCCGCGCACTTTTTCCGCTTTTCCTTTGGGAATACCTGCATAAATCTGTTTTGAGGCTTCAATCAGATGAACACCTGCAAGTCCCGGAAAAATAAATCGGCCAAAGCTTTCTATTGTGTAAGCCGTACGCAAAACAAGAAACGAACGGAAAGGCGGCATGAATAACGCCTTTTCCTTACGTTCAGTTGAAAATCTGTTTTCATGCAGATGGCGGATAATCTGTTTGTAAGAATAAGGTGTCCCGTGGCCAAACGGTGTCCAGTCCACCCGTGACCACAGCCCCAGCCGATTCGGAACAACCATCAACAAACGCCCGTTGCTTTTGAGAACACGCCAGAATTCATGGATCAGAGCCTCCGGCATTTCCGCATGCTCAAGACCATGCACCACCAGAATCCGGTCCAGTGACTCCGTGGCAAAAGGAAGCTCTGCTTCCGTTGAAAGACAAACCAGACCTTTACGGCCTTGATCTTCCGGCCAGAAATGAACCCCGTTTGATGCGGTCATTACAGCATAGGCATTTGCCGATTCCTCCTGAAAAGAGCGTAAATAAGGCACAGCATACCCATAACCCATTATATCCAGTCCCTTTACATCCGGCCAGAGCTCGCGGATATGACTGGACAAAAGCCGCCGCACCAACCGCCCCGCCCGGCGGCTGTAGAATTGTTTAAGATCGTATACGGAATAACTCATAATAATATTTTACAGCAATTCCTGCAACTGTGCCACCAGTGGCAAATCGGCTTCCGGCATCGGAAAATCATACAAAGCAGCAGGCTTCACCCATTTAAAGGCCTGCCCTTCCTTTCCCCGAACCGTTCCTTTCCAGACACGACAGACAAATAGCGGCATGACAAGATGAAAATCATTATAAGCATGGGAAGCAAAAGCCAGCGGGGAAAAACAGCAGGGGCGCGTCTCGAGATCAAGCTCTTCCTTCAGTTCGCGCATCAGGGCAAATTCGGGCGTTTCGCCTTCCTGCACTTTCCCGCCCGGAAACTCCCATAGCCCTGCCATCGCTTTACCTTCCGGCCTTTGCGCAATCAGCACCCGTCCATCCGCATCCAGAATAGCCGCAGCCACCACAAATATCACAGGCTTTAACACGCACCGGGGGGGCGGAAGCTCAAGCGCTTCTTCGCATCCAGTATGTTTTCGTGTAAACTGAACCATATTTTTCACCATTTCACTTCTAAAATTCCGAACATCCGGCATCGTTTTTTATATCTTCTACTCAAAGGGTCATCCATTTGAGCAGAAAAAGAACTTACACAATTTTTACATTCAATTAATTGATATAAAGT
Organism: Alphaproteobacteria bacterium CG_4_9_14_3_um_filter_47_13; assembly: GCA_002789675.1. Classification (GTDB taxonomy): domain Bacteria; phylum Pseudomonadota; class Alphaproteobacteria; order Micavibrionales; family Micavibrionaceae; genus UM-FILTER-47-13. The sequence goes on from PFTR01000111.1 coordinate 9,656, forward strand.
AAGCTATAATATAGGCTCTTTTTTATAAATAAAGGTAATGTATCTGGTGGAACAGACACATTTAATGTCTTTTATAATTTTTAACATATAATGACCCAATTAAGCCCGGAAACTGAATATAAAATGAATCAACGCTTTTTTATTACGGCAGCAATTTTCTCAGTGACAATGGCATTTGCATCCCCTTCTTATGCTGGATGCCCCTGTTCCGTAGGGGGGGTGCGGGACTATAACACAACAAATGCCCGTTACGAATTCTGCGATGGTACAAACTGGATCAGTATCGCAGGTACCGGTACGCTCGGGGCCTGTGCGACAGCAGCCAATTTTGAATATGATACACCTGCCGTAAATTATAAATTCTGCAATAGTGCGGACTGGATTCCTGTGGCAAACGCCGGAATTTTAGGGGCTTGCGCCTCTGCAAAAGCCATAGAATACGATACCACCCTAAATACCTATAGAACCCTCTGCAAAAGTCTCTTTTCTCGTCACCCCGGCGAAGGCCGGGG
>PFTR01000141.1 GCA_002789675.1 Alphaproteobacteria bacterium CG_4_9_14_3_um_filter_47_13
TTTCGTTTTAATGTCAGAATTCCACCTTAGCAACATGTCCGATTTTCTGAGACCACCTCTGACAATGCATGGTTTGTGGTCTTTAATTTTATGATGATTTATATGTTTATTCTTAATATGCTTAATGAAATTTATAGAGCAATGCAATAAAAATATGGTAAATGAATATGACTGTTTTGAGTGGGAAAGATTTTTTAAGCTTTTGCTTGACTTTGAACGCTGTAATCGTTTATTTTTCCGCATCTATATTTGAATAATGATCAGGAATAAGGATTAAAGAGATGAGCCGCCGCTGTATGGTTACCGGAAAAGGTGTGATGAGTGGAAATAATGTATCTCACGCCCATAACAAAACCCGCCGTAAATTTCTACCTAATATTCAGGATACAGGCGTTTATAGTGCAGGGCTTGAGCGTCTGGTCAAAATCCGTACCAGTGCCAATGGTTTGCGGACGATCGAGCATAAAGGCGGGCTTGATAGCTGGCTGCTGAACACGGCACCCACGAAGCTGGAGCCGAAACTGCGCAAAATCCGCAAAATGATTGTAAACGCACTTGCTGCTAAAGAAGCTGCGGCGAAGTAATTAGAGGATATTGTCTACCCGTTGGAAAGACGGGTATCCGGCACTTGAAATTGCCTGACCCCCGTCTTTACGGGGGTGACGTATTTTGGGGATATTTTTTAGAGAGATATGAATGGCACAATCTTCTTCATCCACTCGACGGAAAAAAGAACAGGAAATTCGGGTCAGTCCACCGGAAAATATCGAATATCCGGGATTTTCTTTTAATATCACTCATAAAGATTCTGCCAGTAAAGCCCGGATCGGACGGCTTGAAACACCGCACGGAACAATTGAAACACCCAATTATATTTTTTGTGGTACAAAAGCTTCGATTAAAAATCTGTCTCCGGCGGCGATGCGTGCGGTAAAGACTGATATTATTCTGGCTAATACCTACCATGTCATGATTCAGCCCGGCGCGGATCTTGTTGAAAAAATGGGCGGGTTGCATAAATTTATGCAGTGGGATGGCCCTATGATGACCGATTCTGGCGGTTTTCAGATTTTTTCCATGGGGCACGGTTCGGTCTCGGACGAGATCAAGGGGCGGAACAAAGGCAAGCGCGAGAAGAGTGTTCTTAAAATTACAGAGGAGGGCGCACGATTCCAGTCTTACTGGAATGGTTCCATGCTGGATTTAACGCCGGAAAGCTCTATGAAGATACAGCGACAATTGGGCGCGGATCTGATTTACCAGCTTGATGAGTGTACGGCCTATCATGTTGACAGGGATTATACAGCGCGTTCCATGGAACGTAGTCATCGCTGGGGTGACCGCAGTCTGGCGGCCTTTGCACAGACCCATGACGGGACGCAGGCACTTTATGGCATCGTACAGGGCGGTGTTTATGAGGATCTACGGGACATAAGCTGCGCCTATGTGAATGATCGCGCTTTCTTTGGACAGGCTGTCGGGGGATCTCTTGGCGGTAGTGTCGAAGAAATGGCGGAGGTTGTGAATATGTGTATGCAGCGTCTGCGCGAGGATCGTCCTGTGCATTTGCTCGGCATAGGCCGGATCGAGGATGTATTCAATTTTGTCCGGATGGGTATTGATACATTTGATTGTGTCACGCCAACCCGTATAGCGCGGCATGGTATGGCGCTTCTCAAAGGCCAGCAGGGGGAGCGGATTAATCTTACGAATGCGCGGTATCGAGATGACCCCGAGCCCCTTGATGTGCGTCTTGATAATCCGGCTTCGCGTGATTTTTCCAGGGCCTATCTCCATCATCTGCTGAAATCCGGTGAAATGCTGGGAATGCAGCTTGTCTCCCAGCATAACGTGGCCACGATGAATCTGCTAATGCAGGAAGTGCGCGAGGCAATACAGAATGGTACGCTTGATGCGCTACAAAAGGAATGGTTGCCATAGCAATCGTTAAAACTGTTTCATCAGACGCCGGTAGTAATCCAGTTCATAATCGGGGCGGGTGATTTCTCCAGAACGCTGGCGAAGAATCTTCAGGATTTCCTGCGCCTTACGTCTTTCAGCTTCGTCAGGGATTTTAACTTTTGAGTCAGAGAAAAACCCGGGATTGTCTCCATCCTGCATAGGGCGTCCCAGAGGATCAAGCCGGCTTCTGCCGCCCAGTGAAAGCATGGTCATGCTTTGCATCATCTGTTGTAACTGCTGGGCCATATCCTGCATTGATTCCTGTAGATATTCGATGGCCTGCTCCTGATGGGGAATCGAAAGGTCAGGGCGGTTTTCACCTAGTTGTTGTGCCGAACCGCGCATTTCCTGTTCGGCCAGCCCCATTTTCTCCGGTATTTCACCAAGCTTTTCATCTGTTTCGAGCATGAGTTGTCCGAGAATATAGCGCAGGGCATCCTGCTCAACCCTGTTTTCTTGTGTGTTGATCACAGGCGGTTTTGCTCTATTCTCCGGTGCTGCCGGAGGCGGTGGCATATTTTCAAGACCGGGAACAGTCTGGGTGAAGGGAACAAATTCGGGATATGTCTGCGATTGCAGATGCATTGTCTGATCGGCCTGTTGCTGGCTTTGTTCTTTTAAAGTCTGCTGTTTTTCGATAAGTTCCTGCATTTCGCTAATGCCTTCCATCATGAACTGCATTTCCGGCGGCAGAGGAGTGCTTGTAGCAGAATTCATCATATCCATAAATTTATCGAGCTGCGAAAGCATGTCTCTGGCCGCATTGCGATTGCCGGACATTGCTTCGGCCTGTAACTGGTCAAGAAAAGCGGCAAGATTTTCAGGATCAATAGCACTTTGTAGCATTTCTTGCGGAATTTGCATTAATTGGCCGTTTTCAGCCATATTTTTTTGAATTTCACGTGCCATTTCCTGAAAATATTCAGTCATGGCCTGACGCAGTTCCTGCATGGCCTGCGCGATTTGTTCACTGCCTGCTTCAGGATTGCGAAGTAATTGCTCAAGATTTCTTTGTGCCTCCCGTAGATTCCGTGCCGCCATTGGCAGGTTGCCGTCTTCAATGCGTAATGCCGTATCGAAAAGAAGTTCGGCAACACGCGCTGCGGATTCTGTTGTTGGTTCATAATAAAGGCGGGAGGATGCCGCCCGTATTGCAAGGAAGACAACAGGGTCATACTGGAATTGCTCTGGTTTTTGCAAAAGCGCTTCAAGCTCAAAAGCAATATTTTCTGTGGCTTGCTCCGGTGTCCATATAAGACGTTTACGAAAGGCGATGAGTTGTTGCGCAACAGGGTGCTTGAAAGTACGCTCGGGGAGTGTCATTTTCACAGGCGGTAACGTTGTTTTTTGTCCTTTGTGGTCAAGGACTTCCATAGTGATAATAACGGGAAGTCCTGCCCAGGGATGCCATGACAGATTAAAAGAAGGCGCCATGTCTATTTCCGTTTTTGGCGGGCTAATGACAGCACGGGTTTCTTCATAAGCTGTGCCAAGCGGCTTATCTTCGATCATCGGATCAAGATCCATGCGCAAAGTCAGATCGGTGACCCCGTAATCATCAGAAACTTTTACGGGTAGCCGGATTTCCCCTTTGGGCATTTCTTCAATATCCCCGTTTGCCGTGAGTTGCGGGGGCTGATCAATCAGATAGTCAAAGGGGATAGATGCGCGGGTAAAGAGCCATTGTTTGAGAAGAAGTGAATGACCCTGTGTAACCTCTGTTTCTATCGTCCAGTTCCGATCATCCAGTTTTTCGAGGGGAACAGTCCTATCTCCTATGACCAGTTCCGGATGCAGAGCGCCATTACTGATATGGGCTTTAAGAGTGCTTCCTTCCGGAATTTGCAAGCGATCTTTATAGGTGCCACCGCCCTGTAAAGTGATTTGTGCCATTCCCGTATAATCCGGAGGGGTTATCCATAGCGTTACAGGGGTGCTGGTTTGTTCAGCCATCCCTATGGAGAATGGAAATAAGCCATATTGCAGACGATTCTGCCATTGTGACCCTGCGACAATGAAACCGACAAGAAGCATGATCATGGCCAGTGACCTTAATGCCAGAGGATCTCTTTCTGATAGGACAGGCAGGGGAAAAGGAATGCGTAGTTTCCCTATAAGGCTTGTCGCTTCGTCCCTGTTCTTTTGCCAGAGCGTGCGGGTTTGAATTTGCTTTGGGTTAAGAAGAGTATCCTCAAGGGCGCTGATCGGACGGTGAGGAAGGTTGCTTTCCTGTTCAAGGCGGCGGTCTACCCGGCTTTTTTCCGGCCAGCGAAAATTTTTTAAATCCAGGACAAGTAGAAAAACAGTGCCAATGATAAAAATTATGGTGCAAAGGGCGGGAACGAAAGAACCGATAATGGCAGGAATTTGCAAGAGCCACAGTCCGGCAAAAAAAGCCAGCCATGAAAAGAGACGCCATAAAGATTTCCCCGCACTTTCAGCAAGAAGAACAAGCGCTGTTATTCTTCTTTTGCGGGTAAGGGTAGTAAAAACCGGCCTTTTTTTAAAATCAAGAGGATCAAACATCGGTACTTTAACAGGTTATACTTTTCTCCAGTATAACTTAAATAGTTTTATTGTAGCGAAAAAATATATATTTTTGATCTGTTAAAAAGAACGATTGGTAGATGGATCGGGATAGGTACGAGGAAAAACCTTGTCTTCGGCACCGGGTGGCGCATCGACTGAGCCCGGCTTTGTACCGCATCCGGCTGCGGTCATGACAAGAAGGATTAAAATAAGAAATAGGAATCTGGACATTGTTTTGTTATACACGTTCTATAATAACTGGCAAAGCTAATGAATTTTTCTTCCCGATATTTTTTTATAGTTTTTTTATGCGCCGTTCTGGCTGGAACAGGTTTTTTTATTATTTTATTACAAAAATCGGATAAACCCACTGAAATTTCAACACAAATAATCGCAAGCGAAGCGGAAGATTCCTTTTTATCACGTTTTGGTTCTGCTGAAACTTATGAACCAGCGCAAATTCTACCGGAGATAGAAATTATAGGTTTTAATGAAAAAACAATCATGCTTGCCGATTTCAAGGGAAAGTGGCGGCTTGTGAATTTCTGGGCGGCGTGGTGTCCCCCTTGTATTGAAGAAATGCCGGGTCTTATTCAGCTTGAAAAGGAGCGCGGGGGAAAGAATTTTGAAGTTGTTGTCATCTCGGTAGACAGCCATTCGGGAGAGCAGCATATTCGGGACTGGATGAAAAAGGCTGGACTTTTGGGTGCTTTCCATGAATTTTATGTTAAAAATCTGGATGTCTGGTACAAGCTCGGGTTAGAAGGGGTTCCAACAAGCCTGATTATAGGGCCAGATGGCAGGCTTTATTATAAACTTGTAGGGGAGAGAGACTGGTCGGATCAAGAAACACTGGATTTTATTGATAAATTGTTGAAGAATTAAAAAAATGTTCAAAAGACATCTAATCTAATATTTCTTTATCTTCTTAATAAATTCACAGCTATTTGACATTACACTTATATCGAGAACAATAGCGATACTATCAGGATTGAATATGCAGGGCATACCCCATACAGAAAACGATATCGTTCCTTCATTAAAGGTGATAACGCAGGAAGAGCTTGATGAGCTGGCAAAACTTCACAAGCGGTTCATGGAAGGCCGGATCGGGGGGCGGCGCGCAATTCTTAAAAAGGTAAAGCTTTCGGGCTTATCCTTAAGAGAGCGTGATCTGCGTCAGGCTGATTTTAGCGGTTGTGATATGACCGGTATGGATCTGGGCGGTGCCAATTTTCGCGAGGCTTCGCTTTATGCTTGTGATCTGAGCTATTCCAACCTTAATAAAACGATCTTTGTTCGCGCCGATTTGCGTGGCTCCCGTATTGAAAGCGCAGATTTGTCTGGTGCGGATCTGGATAGGGCGGATCTGCGAGCTGGCGGGATTGCTGTGGAGGGGCAGGTCGGACAGGCGCAGGAAGTTAATTTTCGGGGCGCCAATCTGGCCGGAGCAAAGCTTTCCGGCACTTTGGCCAATGGCGCGGATTTTTCGGATGCAATTATGTCAAAAATTGATTTGACAGCGGCAGATCTACGGAACGCCCGTTTCGAGGGCGCCGATTTGACCGAAGCCGAGGTGAAGGGCGCACAGCTTATGGGGGCGAATATGCGCTCGACCATTCTGACAGGCGTTCATCTTGATGATATCCGTGGTAGCGGTGTTGATCTTACAGATTCTATTACGGATGAGAATGTCGGGAAATCTCTGGAGACTCTGGGCGCACCATTGGCTAGATTGATTAAAGAACATCGTAACTGGATTTCTTCAGTGGGAGCAGAAGGAGCGCAGCTTGATCTAAGCGGCTTTGACCTGCGTATTCTGCTTTCGCTGTCAGGCGAAAAATTGACGGCACTAAAGGCAATAGAGGCGCGGTGGTGTGGCATGGATCTAACAGATATTCAATTGCAAAGCGCTCATCTGGAAGGATCTGATTTCCGTAGTTGTTTTTTACGGGGTGCAGATTTCAGAGCAAGTATTCTTAAAGGGGCGCGGTTTAGCCATGCGGATTTGCGTAATGCTAATTTTAGCCCTCTTTATTTTGAATCCGGAGGCAAAAAACAGGCTTCTATAACGCATCTGGAAGACACAAATTTACGCTATGCAAACTGTACGGGGGCGATGATGGAGCGGGTCTCCTTTAAAAATGCTGATGTAGCCTATGCAAATTTTACGAATTGTAATCTTGGGGGCGCTGATTTTTCTGGAGCTAATATTGAAAATGTCAACTTTACAGGGGCTCATATAGAGGGCGCAATTTTTGATGGTGAGCCTCCTTCTACGGCGGCCTGATGGAACTCGTATGCAGATCAGAACATTCTTGTCCACAAACTTTGTGACCGGCTTTCTTGAAATGTTAAAAAGCCCTCTGAATATGGTTTTGGCGGCATTGATCGGGAGTTACTGTCTGTTTGTCTGGCTTCTGGGAAGAGAGTTGGAGATGCCAACGCGGATTTCTTTTTTTAGCTATGAATTGCTTTTATTCATCAGCTCCCTGTTATTCCTTGGCGGAGCGATTTCCGGACGCATTTTATATATTATGCTGTTTATAAGGCCGCGTCGTCTGTTCCATGCTATCGGAGCGGATTTTAAATCGCTTTTATGCTGGCGGCGGATATGGAACGCCCTGCCGATGATTATCATGTTTCCGATCTTTTTTTCGGCCTTTACGTCCTTTAAAACGTTGATTCCCGATTTGATGCCTTTTTCTCATGATGTTTTATTTGCAAAAATTGACAGAACACTTCATTTTGGCGTAGATCCCTGGCGTTTGCTGCAACCATTTGTTGGGTATTTCCAGATTACTTTTGTCATTGCTGTGATTTATAAATTCTGGTTTCTGGTGAAGTTTATGGGGTTGTACTGGCAGGCTTTTTCCACGAGCAGGCCAGCTTTGCGTGCGCAGTTTTTTCTGGCTTATATTCTGTCATGGCTTATCAACGGCTCTTTATTTGCCGTGCTTTTATCCTCTGCAGGGCCGTGTTTTTATGGTTTGGTGACAGGGGAAGCCGACCTTTACGCACCCCTTTTTGAGTATCTGCGGCAGGCCAATGAAGTGCATGCTCTGGGATCACTTGATTCACAGGGTTATCTCTGGGATGTGCATATTGGTAAGAATACAGAGTTTCTCTCCGGAATTTCTGCGATGCCGAGTATGCATGTTTCTGTGGCTTTTTTGCTGCTGCTTACGGGCTGGCATTATGGCGCGTTTGCACGGGTATTTTTTAGCCTTTTCTTCGTAGCAACTTTTATAGGCTCCATTCATTTGGGGTGGCATTATGCTGTGGATGGTTATTTTGCCATTCTCTCTAACCTGCTTCTCTGGATTTTAAGTGGCTGGCTCGTGCGGCAGCGTTTTCCTGCGCTTTCGGGGCGTCAGGAGATCATTTCCCCTGTGTCAGCATAGCCAGAACGAAAAACAAAAGCGCCAGTCCTTGCAAAGCAACGCGTAGTTTCATCATTTTATTGCTGTTTTTACGTGCTTTTCCGCCGCCTTTAACCATAAAGACAAGCCCGATCAGAAGAGATGCGACAACAGAGAACATGGCTAAGGCCATTAATATTGAGAAGATATTCATGGTTTTCCCGTTGTTATAAAATAATTTACACTAATATTAGAATTTGATAGTTTAAATTCATCTTTTAATACGTTGTAGTTTAATCCTTTTATGTCTTTTGGTACTGCTCCTGCCTGACGTAACATGCGGGATAACTCCGAAGGGCGAATAAATTTTTTCCATTGGTGCGTCCCGCGTGGAACCCAGCGCAGAAGATATTCGGCAGCGATAATGCCAAGGGCATAGGATTGGGGGGTTCTATTGGGAGTGGAGATGATAATAAGCCCTCCAGGTTTGCATAAATCCACACAGTTTTGCACAAAGCTATCCACATTATCGACATGTTCGATGATTTCCAGTGCCAGAACGACATCAAACGTATTTTTAAGCTGTTCTGCAGGGATATTTTTATAGGTAATTTTTAAATCATGACCCCTGGCATGGTTTTTTGCAACTTCAATAGCATTTGCGTCAGCGTCAATGCCTGTAACATTACCGCCAAGCCGCGCCATAGGCTCGCAGACCAGACCGCCGCCACATCCGATATCAAGAATTTCAAGCTTTTTAAACGGGGTCAGACTTTGCATTTCAGGATTGAAATGGGCGCAGATTTGGCTGCGAATATAGGAAAGCCGCACGGGATTCAGCTTGTGAAGAGGCTTGAAAGGACCTTCTTCATCCCACCAATGGTCAGAATCCTTTGCAAAATGCTTTATTTCCTGTGGATTTATACTTGTAGTCATGCTGTATATTTACCGCTAAGGATGGGAACATGACAAGGCTTGTTTTAAAATTCGGGGGAACTTCGGTTGCGGATACGGATTGTATCGAGCGTGCGGCAATTAAAATTGCTGCCGAGATTGCACGCGGGCACCAGATCGCCGTTGTTGTTTCCGCCATGGCGGGGATGACGAATGATCTTATCGAATATTGCCGTCAGATTAGTCCGCTGCATGATGCACGGGAATATGATGCTGTTGTTGCCAATGGCGAGAATATTACGGCTGGACTGATGGCAATGGCACTGCAAAAGCGCGGGATTGCAGCGCGAAGCTGGCAGGGCTGGCAGGTGCCGGTTCTCTGTACGGATCGTCACGGCAAGGCTTTGATTCTGGATATAGAAATCACCGAGATGGAGAAAAGAATCGGAAAGGGAGAAGTTCCGGTTTTGGCAGGGTTTCAGGGGATCTCCTCGCACAGGCGTGTTACGACTCTCGGGCGGGGCGGCTCGGATACAACGGCTGTTGCGCTTGCGGCCGCGCTTGGGGCAGAGCGCTGCGATATCTATACAGATGTCGATGGTGTTTATACGGCAGACCCCAGAATTGTACCCCATGCGCGTAAGCTGGGGAAAGTTTCTTATGAAGAGATGCTGGAAATGGCATCTCTGGGCGCGAAAGTATTGCAGACGCGCTCGGTTGAAATTGCGATGAAACAGAATGTTCCGGTGCAGGTGCTGTCCAGTTTTAAAGACAGAATCGGTAGTGACTTCCCCGGCACACTGGTAACCAGAGAGGATGATATTGTGGAACAGGAAATTGTCAACGGCATTGCCTATACCAAGGATGAAGCTAAAATCTCGCTCGTCGGGGTTCATGATCTGCCGGGTGTTGCAGCAGGAATTTTTGGATCAATGATTGAAGCGGCTATTAACGTAGATATGATCGTGCAGAATATCTCCCATGATGGTACGGCCGTTGATATTACCTTTACGGTCGCAAGGAGCGATTTGCCACGCGCACTGAATGCCCTTCAGAAATGCAAGGAACTGGATGGTACGGAAATACGATCGGATGAAGATATTGTCAAGGTTTCGGTGATCGGGATCGGGATGCGCAGTCATGCCGGTGTGGCCCAGACCATGTTTAAGGCTTTGGCAGAAAAGGGAATCAATATTCAGGTTATTTCAACTTCGGAGATAAAGATCAGTGTTCTTCTGGCTGCTGAATATGCCGAGCTGGCTGTTCGCGCACTTCATGCTGCATATGGACTGGAATCCAAATAGAATCTACCTTAATGTATAGAGATGCAGAGTGACGTAATGCCACAGCCTCCCCCCCGTCAGGATCGGGTTGACCAGACAGATATGGCTGTCGGGGAAGTTTTGCGCCGGACACGTCTTTATTACAATCTTGAGATCGAAGACGTGGAAAAAGCTTTGAGAATCAGGGTTTCCCAGCTTTTAGCATTGGAAGAAGGCGATATTGAAAAATTGCCCGGGCGCGTTTATGCGATTGGCTTTGTCCGTGCCTATGCCGAGTTTCTCGGACTTGACGGTGATAAAATTGTCCATTTGTTCAAAACCCAGTTTGTGGGTACAAAACGCAGGCCGGAACTGAATTTTCCAGTATCGGCATCGGAGAGCAAATTACCGAATTTTTATATTTTACTGGGGTCTCTTGCCGGACTAATCCTGATTATTGTTATGTTTCTTATTGTTCCAGACCTAAAACAGGATCGATCTATTCCGGAAGCTCCCCCCGTTGTCACAGTGAAAAATACTATTCCTTTCGGGCCACCCGTTCCTCAGAAAAGAGAACAGGATTCCGCTGCTGATGTAGAAGAAACAAGTGAAGAAAATATCCGTCCTGTTGTGGTTCTTCATGTTACGGATAATTCATGGGTGGAGATCCGTAATAGTGAAGGCAAGGCCATTATCTCGCGTATTCTGAAAAATGGTGATCGTTACATTGTTCCTGATGAAGAGGGTCTTGTGATGGATACAGGAAATATTGGAGCTCTTGAATTTATGGTGGGCGATGAAAAAATACCGCCGCTTGGAGAGTTGGGGGATGTACGCCGTCATATACTTCTTAGTCCTGAAGCCTTACGCCCTTTTTTGCCAGCATCTCAAAATAGGCAGGAATAACGAATATGGCTTTACTTGATAAACTTGCCCCGATCAGAGCCCGTTATGAGGAGCTTGCTGCACTTATGACCGAAGGGTCATTATCGGGTGAGAAATATGTCGCGCTTTCAACAGAATATGCAGAACTGGCGGATATCTCGGAAATCATTAAAGCTTACGAAAAACTATTGTGTGAAAGACGTGATCTTGAAGTGATGTTACGGGATCCTGAAATGAAAGAGATGGCTGCCGAAGAAATGCGGTCGCTTGATGAAAATATTCCCGCGCTGGAAGAAAAAATAAAGCTGGCATTGATTCCCAAAGATTCCGAAGATAGCAAGAATGTTATTCTTGAGGTCAGGGCGGGGACAGGCGGTGACGAAGCCGCGCTTTTTGCTGCTGATCTTTTGTCCATGTATCGGGGATATGCGACAACGCAAGGCTGGACATTTGAAATTGTGGGTGGTTCGCCGAGTGATCTGGGTGGCTTCAAGGAGGCCATTGCCGAGATTCACGGCCATAATGTTTTTGAAAAACTAAAATATGAATCAGGGGCGCATCGTGTCCAGCGTGTTCCGAAGACCGAGACCAGTGGACGCGTTCATACATCGGCGGCAACGGTCGCTGTGCTTCCTGAAGCGGAGGAGGTTGATATTGATATTGATGCCAAAGATTTGCGGATTGATACGTATCGTGCGCAGGGGGCGGGTGGTCAGCATATTAATAAAACGGATAGCGCTGTACGGATTACCCATATTCCGACCGGTGTTGTGGTGGAGATGCAGGATGAACGCTCCCAGCATAAAAACAGGGCAAAAGCGATGAAAATACTGCGTACCCGTCTTTATGATGCGGAGCGCCAGCGTGTTGATTCTATCCGTGCGGCAGACAGAAAATCCCAGGTTGGTACGGGAGACCGTTCGGAGCGCATCAGAACCTATAATTTTCCACAAGGACGGGTGACAGATCATAGAATAAATCTGACCCTTTACCGCCTTGAAGATATTGTTTCCGGAGAAGGTCTTGGCGAGGTCATCGAGCAGCTCATCGCAGAAGATCATGCGGCTAGACTTGCCGGTATGGATTTCTAGAATCGGGTATTAAAGGGGTAAAGAGGGTGACGACACTTAAGGATTTCTATTTCAGTGCCCGCAAGATATTGAGGGAGAATGGTATAGAAAATCCTGATCTGGTGGCGCGTTATCTTATCAAGGAAAGTGTCAATGTCGCCGATATTGATATCATCATAAACTCGGGTCGTCTGGTAAGCGCGGCGCAAGAGAGTCTCATAAATGATCATATCAAACGGCATATCAGTGGCGAACCGATAAGCCGCATTTTTGGCGAGCGCGAGTTTTGGGGCATTCCTTTTAAAATAACTCCTGATGTTCTTGATCCCCGTCAGGATACAGAAACAATTATAGAGGCGTCTCTGAAGCGTTTTATCGGCAATCCGCCGGAAAGGGTGCTTGATATGGGAACGGGGTCGGGCTGTATTATAATTTCTCTGCTATCGGAATGGCCAAATGCAAAAGGGGTTGCTGTAGATATCTCTGAAAAAGCGCTGGCTGTAGCAGAAGAAAATGCGCGGATTAATAATCTGCAAAAAAGGATACGTTTTATCCAGAGCAATTGGGGAGACTCTGTAAAGGGAAAATATGACGTTATCGTTTCGAATCCTCCGTATATTTCGAATCATGAAATCACGAATCTGTCTCCCGAAGTTAAAAATTATGATCCGATTCTGGCATTAAGCGGTGGCGATGACGGTCTGGACTGCTATAAAATAATAATTTCACAAATAAAAAGGCTCTTGAAACAGAGTGGAGCAGCCTTTCTCGAGATTGGTTATACACAAGCGGATGAGGTCATGCGACTCGTGGGAGAATCTGGTCTTTCGGTAAGTACAGTGCATCCTGATATAACAGGGATTCTGCGGGTTGTAGAAATATCTTCTGGGGAAAAGTAATTTTTTTCTTGTGCTGCTTCTTGATTGAATAGGCTCCATCACGATAGGGTCAATTCATTCACGGCACGGTCGTAATAAAAACTTTTACCGAGGCATATTCAAAAGATGTGTGCGTTTCGGAACAGATTTGCTCTGGTCAAGTGTACGTGAATCGAGTAACATTGTACGTGTACCCAAATTAAGAGTTATAAAAATGAAGGTGGAAAACATGAGACACCAATCATCAGGAAGAAGATCAAGAAATCGCGGCGGTAGTGGCGGCGGTAATAGTGGCAATAATGGCGGTGGAAATCGCAGATCAGCACAGAATAATCGTTCCCATGTTTTTGACAGCAATGGACCTGATGTACGTATCAGAGGTACAGCCCATCAGATTCATGAGAAATATATGGCTCTGGCAAGGGATGCGGCAGGAAGTGGGGATCGTATTGTCGAGGAAAGCTATCTGCAACATGCCGAGCATTACCAGCGTGTGATTAATAGCTGGCAGGCAGAAACTGTTGCTACAGCAGAAAGCGATTCAGATTCGAATACTCCCAAGGTTGAAAATAACACGTCTTTTAATAAAGAAGATCAGAATGATCATGGATTATCTGCAAGTATTACGGGTGTTAAGTCTAAAAAGGATATTCTGGAAGACGCTTGATTTGTCTCCGAAAAAATAAATCAAAAAAGCCGCTCTTTTATAAGGGATCGGCTTTTTTTATTTAAGGCTTTTGCCCAAAAGATACATGCTATTTTTGTTATTTCAGCAGCAATTTTTTAACATTTTATGGATTTGGTTCTATATTTTAGAAGGTTTTATCATGCAATTTCTCTTGAATAAAAAATTGGAAATTGCATGTTATACTATAAACGATTTTACTTAGAATTAAGAGAGGTTGCTTGTTATGGACTTTGAACGTTTTACTGAAAAATCACGTGGGTTTTTACAAAAAGCACAGACTTTGGCGATGCGCCGGAATAACCAGTCATTAGAGCCGGAGCATCTGCTGCGGGTTATGCTGGATGATGAGGACGGGCTTATTAAAAAGCTTATACAGGCAACAGAGGGTGACCTTGTACGTCTTGGTAAGGATATTGATGCGGCACTGGCAAAAATTCCGGAAGTGACGGGCAGCGGGGCAAGCGGACTCCGTATTTCAACTGATCTCTCAAAAATATTGGATAATGCACTGAATCTAGCTGAAAAAGCAGGTGATAAATATGTGACGGGTGAACGTATATTACAGGCCATGACTATGGCCAAGGCTACGGGAGCTGAAGGCATTCTGCAAAGCGCGGGTGTCGTGCCAACACGGCTTAATCAGGCGATCAATGATATGCGCAAGGGACGTACGGCCGATACACCAACGGCCGAAGGGCAGTTCGATGCCCTCCGGCGTTATGCCCGTGATCTGACGGAGGCAGCACAGGAAGGCAAGCTTGATCCCGTGATCGGGCGGGAAGAAGAAATTCGCCGAACCATTCAGGTGCTGTCACGCCGGACAAAGAATAATCCGGTGCTGATTGGTGAGCCGGGTGTGGGCAAGACGGCCATAATAGAAGGGCTGGCGCTGCGTATTGTCAATGGTGACGTTCCGGAAAGCCTGAAGAATAAGAAGCTGATGGCGCTTGATCTTGGGTCACTGATTGCCGGCGCAAAATTCAGGGGCGAGTTCGAGGAGCGTTTGAAAGCGGTTCTGGACGAGATTTCTGCTCATGCCGGCGAGATTGTTCTGTTTCTGGATGAATTGCATACGTTGGTCGGAGCGGGAAAGGCCGAAGGGTCAATGGATGCCGGCAATATGCTTAAACCTGCGCTGGCGCGTGGAGAACTGCATATGGTCGGGGCAACAACTCTGGATGAATATCGTAAGTATATTGAAAAGGATGCGGCTCTGGCACGGCGCTTTCAACCGGTTTTTATTGCTGAACCAACAGTTGAAGATACTGTCTCTATCTTACGGGGATTAAAGGAAAAATATGAGATGCATCATGGAGTCAGAATTACTGATTCCGCGATTGTCGCGGCGGCTACGTTATCTAACCGTTATATTACGGATCGTTTTTTACCGGACAAAGCGATTGATCTGATGGATGAAGCGGCTTCGCGTTTGAGGATGCAGGTTGATTCCAAGCCCGAGGAACTGGATGAGCTTGATCGCCGCATTATGCAGCTTAAGATCGAGCGTGAAGCCCTTAAAAAGGAAAAGGATGATAAGGCCACAAAGAGCAGGCTGGAAAATCTTGAAAGTGAACTGGATGAACTGGAGAAAAAATCTGCTGATGTAACGGCACAATGGACGGCCGAAAAGGAAAAGCTGCATTCCGGACAGAAGCTTACAGAAAGACTGGATCAGGTGCGTAACGAGCTTGAAAAAGCGCAGCGGGCAGGAAACTGGACCCGGGCGGGCGAGTTGATGCACGCGGTGATTCCAGAATTGGAAGAAAAGCTGGAAAAAGCGGCTAAAATGAAAGGGCAAAGTCTGATTAAGGAGGAGATCACGGCTAGTGAAATTGCCGGTATCGTGAGCCGCTGGACGGGGATTCCTGTTGATAAGATGATGGAAGGGGAGCGGGAAAAGCTGCTGGGGATGGAGCAGAAAATAGAGCAGCGTGTTGTCGGACAGGAAGAGGCTGTTCGGGCTGTGGCCAGTGCCATTCGCCGTTCCCGCGCCGGACTACAGTCTCCGCACCGTCCGATTGGCTCGTTTCTGTTTCTGGGGCCGACAGGTGTAGGAAAAACCGAGCTAACCAAAGCGCTTGCTGCGTTTTTATTTGATGATGATCAGGCCATGTTGCGGTTGGATATGTCAGAGTATATGGAAAAACATGCTGTGGCGCGTATGATTGGCGCCCCGCCCGGCTATGTCGGTTATGAGGAAGGTGGTGCCTTAACTAAATCTGTTAGAAGAAGGCCATATCAGGTTGTTTTATTTGATGAAGTTGAAAAAGCACATCCTGATGTTTTTAATATATTATTGCAGGTACTGGATGATGGCCGCTTGACAGACGGACAGGGACGCACTGTTGATTTCTCGAATACAGTTCTGATTATGACTTCTAATCTCGGGGCAGAATATCTAGTAAACCAGAAAGAGGGAGAGAGTGTGGATCTCGTTCGTGACAATGTTATGAATATCGTGAGGAAAGCCTTCAGGCCGGAGTTTCTTAATCGTCTTGATGAAATTTTATTGTTCCAGCGTTTGGGGCGCGGGCAGATGGCTGGTATTCTGGATATCCAGCTTGGCCATTTACACAAATTATTACAGGATCGCCGAATAAATTTTGTGCTGGATGATAAGGCAAAAATATTTCTGGCAGAAAAGGGGTATGATCCGGCTTATGGTGCGCGTCCTCTCAAGCGTGTTATTCAGACAGATCTGCAGAATAAACTGGCCGAGTTAATTTTGCAGGGTGATATTGCTGAAGGAGGGATCGTTGAAATCTCGGTTGATGGAAACGGGCTCACATTTAAAACCGGAGCCACAAAAGGAAAGGCCGATGAAGCCAAAAATAAAAACCGCTCGGTTGCCTGACAGTTTTCTATAATTTTCGTAAGGAAAGAAAATATAATTTTATACTTAAAGCCTGTCATTGTAACGGGGCTGTTTTTCCTGTATTTTTAATTCTGATTTGTACGAATCTTGCATGGGCGTACGTGTATGCCTCAGGAATTTTTTATGGCTCGTTTTCTGGCTTTATTATTAGCAGCTTTGGTTTTATCATCATGCGCGAGCATGTTCGGAAATGCGACGCAGGAAATTACATTCCTGACACCCGGGGTAAATGATTCTATTTGCTTCATCAGTAATGGAGATATTAATTACAGAGTTTGGCCACCGGAAAAAATCAGAGTGTCAAAACGACCCGGTACTATGGAAGTCACATGCCTTGCCGACGGGAACAGGGAAAAAATTGTTATGATAGAGCCAGAGCATGTAAGTACGGCGCTTGCCAACGGATTTAACGGTTTCGCCCCCGGCCTTTTTATAGATTATGAAACAGGAGCGCTTTTTGAATATCCGAATACAATTAGTGTCGATTTTTCGGATATGGCCGCTACGGCGATGCCTCTTCCCGGCTATCACAAACATCTAATGGAAAATCCCCAGCTTTTTGGAATGGAAGAGTTTCATACCGGACGGGCTGCCTTGATAAAAGATAAGAATGCCAAAGCTTATAAGTTACAGAAGAAAGATGCTTTTGCCGATGAACCGGAACATATGCAAATTATAGCACCTGTGAGCAGTACAAATCATGAGACGGTGAAGGAGACAGAGACTGTATCCGAGCTGACAAAACGTATGAATCCAAAGGTTTTTGGTACAATGGAAAGTGAATCTGCCAGTACCGCTCCGATGATGTTGCTTCCTATGGATGAAAAATAAAAGCGACAAGATTACTATGACAGAGAGTAAAATAATTTTCTTTTGCGGCATAGGCGGCAGTGGGATGAGCGCTTTAGCATTGATCTTGCTGGCAAGAGGCTTTACCGTCAGGGGATCTGATCGTGGTTATGATAAAGGCGATACACCGGAGAAATTCAAAGCACTTGAGCTGGCAGGTATAAAACTTTTTCCTCAGGACGGTTCGGGAATCACAAAAAATATTGATAAGCTTATTGTTTCAAGTGCCATAGAGGAGTCTGTGCCGGATGTACGGCAAGCGTTGCTTCTGAAAGTTCCCATTGAGAAACGTGCAGAGATTCTGGCAGGACTTGTCAATAAAATGCATGGAATCTGTGTTGGTGGAACAAGCGGTAAAACGACCGTGACCGGAATGATTGCCCATATGCTACAGGAGCTTGATTTTGCGCCCTCGGTTATGAATGGCGGCCAGATTATTAGTTTTCTGGAGCAGGGACTTCCCGGGAACGCACTGGCGGGGCATGGTGATCTCTTTGTTACAGAAATTGATGAAAGTGATGGCTCAATTGCTTTATTTGAACCTGCCATTGCCGTTGTGAATAATATTACACTGGATCATAAACCGCTTGCGGAATTGCGGCCTTTGTTCAGGGATTTTATTCGTCGTGCGCGAGATGCGGTGATTATTAATCTGGATGACCCGGAAGCCGCTTTGCTCGCGGAGCTTCACCCTCATACCCTTACATTTGCCATTGATAATCCGGCAGCGACTGTTTCTGCAAATGGGATTGATCTGAAATTGAAAGTACCGGGACGGCATAATCTTTCGAATGCACTGGCGGCGCTGACCGTTGCCAAAGCGCTTGGAATTCCTTTGGAGCGTGCAAAGAAAGCACTGGAAAGTTTTAAAGGGATAAAACGTCGTTTTGAGGTTATTGGTTCTACGAGTCATCATATTACAGTGATTGATGATTTTGGCCATAACCCGGAAAAAATAGAGGCAACCCTGCGGACATTAAAGCAGGATCAGGGACGCGTGATTATTGTTTTCCAGCCGCATGGTTTTGGTCCAACAAGAATGCTGAAAGAGGGGTTTGTAAAAACATTTGCGCGCTATCTTTCAGAGACTGACATTTTACTTATGCCTGAAATTTACTTTGCCGGCGGGACAGCGGATAAAACGATTTCTTCCCGTGATATTATTAAAGATATTGCCGCCACAGGAAAAATTGCCCTGTTTATGGATAGCCGCGCCGCCATAAAATCCTTTATCAAGGATAATGCCATATCTGGTGATCGCATTGTCATTATGGGGGCGCGGGATGACACTCTCCCTGACTTTGCCTGCTCTATTTTAATTTCTTTAGAAGAGATAGAAACTGGTAGCATTTAAAAGTTATGATTTTTATTTGTACCTTTGTTTTTCTGGTGGATCTAATAAGTCCTGAGCCTGGAGTTTCTAATAGAAGATGTCGCATATAAACCATTTATAGATCCCTGTTTTGTATGGATCTATTCTATTATTTTTAGGAGTGCGGGTATTTTAACTTGCGGCGGCTTCTTCTTCTTTACCCTCTTTATCACTTTTCCTGGATTTAGAAGCTTTTCCTGATTTTTTCTTTTTATCTGAAAAAACATAGGTAGGAGGTTTGTTGTCTTTGACTGTTTTGGCTTCCACAACGACTTCTTCAATATTTTCCATGTCCGGTAGTTCAAACATGGTATCAAGCAGAAGGTTTTCCATGATCGAACGTAGTCCCCGTGCCCCTGTTTTACGTTCAATGGCTTTCTGGGCAATAGCTTTTAAAGAATCATCGGTAAAGCGTAGTTTTGCACCTTCCATATCAAACAGACGTTCATATTGTTTGACCAGAGCATTTTTTGGTTCAGTCAGAATCTGGATGAGGGCGCTTTCGTCAAGATCTTCCAACGTTGCGATAACCGGCAGACGGCCAACAAATTCCGGAATCAAGCCATATTTGAGAAGGTCTTCAGGCTCCAGAGATTTGAATAATTCACCTATTTTACGTTCGTCTGTTGCTTTGATATCAGCACCGAATCCAATTGTTGTACCGCGTCCCCGTTCGGCAATGATCCGATCCAGCCCGGAGAAAGCACCACCGCAGATGAAAAGGATATTAGTGGTATCAACCTGTAAAAACTCCTGTTGTGGGTGTTTGCGTCCGCCCTGAGGGGGAACAGAGGCAACGGTACCTTCCATCAGCTTCAGTAAAGCCTGCTGGACACCTTCGCCGGAAACATCGCGTGTTATTGACGGGTTGTCACCCTTGCGGGAAATTTTATCAATCTCGTCAATATAGACAATGCCGCGCTGAGCCCGTTCAACATTATAGTCACTGGACTGTAGTAATTTGAGAACAATATTTTCAACATCTTCTCCGACATAACCGGCTTCGGTCAGTGTTGTTGCATCTGCCATTGTAAAGGGAACATCAAGAATACGTGCCAGAGTCTGTGCCAGAAGCGTTTTTCCGCAACCAGTCGGGCCGCAGACCAGAATATTTGATTTGGAAAGCTCGATATCATTGCTGCTGTCTTGCGCATTTTTTATGCGCTTATAGTGGTTATGCACGGCAACAGATAAAATCCGCTTGGCATGAGCCTGTCCAATCACATAATCATCAAGAACGGCCTTGATTTCCGAAGGGGTGGGAACGCCTTCACCGGAACGGACAATAGATGATTTATCCTCTTCCCGGATAATATCCATACAAAGCTCAACACATTCATTACAGATGAATACGTTGGGCCCCGCGATCAGTTTACGCACTTCGTGCTGGCTCTTGCCGCAGAAAGAGCAATAAAGTGTGTTCTTGCTGTCGCTATCTCCGGATTTACTCATTGAGTGTTCCTTATCCTTATTAAGTAAGCTGTCATGTTATATTCAAATTAGATCTTAATCTGAATCATTATGTTTTCAGTGTAGCCAACGGAAGCAAGTCCGCGCAAGTCCCTTTACAATTGAAATAGTATTTCTCTCCACAAGTTACAATTCTGTTATATAATCATACTGATGAATTTATGAATAGAAAGTGAATCATGTATATAGAAAATCTTGAAGCATTGGCCGAAAGTTTTGATTTATTCGATGACTGGGAAGACCGCTATCGTTTTCTGATTGATTTGGGACAGCGGCTGGAGCCAATGGATCCGGCATTAAAAACAGAAGCGCGTCTGGTGAAGGGCTGTACTTCCCGTGTGTGGCTTGCAGCAAGGATTGATGAGAATACGCAAGGCCAGAAAATATTTCATTTTATGGCCGATAGTGACGCCCAAATAGTGAAAGGTCTTATTTATATTCTTGCGATTGCCTATCAGGATCAGCCGATTGAAAAAATACCTCTGATTAACATTGAGTTATCTTTTGAACGATTAGGATTAGGCGGACATTTGAGCCCGAGCCGCCGCAACGGATTCTTTTCTACGGTTGACCGTATTAAGGAAATGGGCGCCAGCGGAGGTTCTTGACCCTCAGTTTGGGGCGTGTTACGAATCTTTCTTGTCAGTATTTGTGTGAATGATAAGCGGGGAGGAAAACATGCCGGAAAATAAAAAAATATCGGATCAGGCTATTGAAAATATATTAAAGGAAATCCAGAAACTTGCAGATAAGGAAAAAGTCAATGCGCCGAAGCGGATTGCCGCGCAGGAGAAGATGGAAAATCTTGTCAATGTCCTTGCAGAAACAGAGATGGAAAATGTCTCAAATGTGACTGCAGATATGGTTGCCGCCTATCTGGTTTTCTCCCAGACAATCAAGTTGAAAGCGATGCAGGGAGATTATACAGCAGAAATGGATATGGCGAGGTTTAGCCAAAAATTTCTAGATAATTATAATAATTACATGAAAAAAATTCAGGCAGATCCTCAAAAGAAGAGTGAGATCACTCAGGCCGCTCAAGAGCTTCAGAAGGATCTGGCGCCTTCAATGCTACCGATCAACAAACCGATTCTGAATATTGCCATTGATGCACCAGAAGGGGATTACGGCGAATGGCATATGGCGGTTGTTCCGATTGTGATTGATGAGGATTTTAATGCAAAAGTGGCAGAGACACTTAATTATGATTTTTACATTAGTATGGAAATTACGCCACATGAGGGATTGTCAGGAAAGTTCAATATTCCGGCGCAATTTACAAAAGCGGGGGATAAATATGAACCTCTTACGATATCGACTACAGTGAAACCAGGTGACACGCCAAAAATTCTGCATGTGAGCGGACATCAGTATGAAAATGGAAGGCTCATGAATGATATTGTCTTCCCGAAAGCTGTACTTAGAAAGCAGAATCAGGCGACTCCCGAGTTTGCACCCTTTGAAGTTAAAAAACTGCCACCGCCGAAACGTTAGTTTTTCATAGCGTTCAAGGCTGCCGTGAGAAAGGGTTACTCTTTCTTTGCCTCGGGCTGTGTATCGGGTTCGGCTTCCGTTTCTTCACTTTTTTCGTTCGGGTTTTCCGGTTTGAGATCCTTGTGATGAAGGCTGCCGAGAATGTCGGAGAATAGCTTGTCTGCTTCGGAGATGTCATGCCCGATGAGTTCGGCTTCCATTGTAAAAACTGAAGATTTGCTGACCCAGAGCTGCGTAACATAAACCATGACATCTTTGCCGCTGGGGGTGGGGCCTGCGCCAAGAAGGGCGCTCATCACAGCTTTTTCATTTTCGCTATGGGTGACATCATAAACCTCGAGTGTGTCAACACCGGGGCGTGCCAGAAGGGATGTCCGCCGTGCATCGGGTGTGAACTGGCCACGGAGATCTGTTTCGGTAGGTTTGCAACTGACATAGATATTGATTGCGGCATCCATATCATAGACTTTGGTAAAACTTGTCATGAGTGTGCATTTGTCACTGACTTTATCATGACAGCGCTGCGTGGCGCGAGGCTCTTCAGGGAATGTCATAATAAAGTCGCAGCCTTCCGGTGCGTAAGTATATTCTTCGGCAAAGGCCGGAAATGCCGTTATCATTGCCAAGAAAAACATACCAAGCCATAAGCGCATCATTCTAATCCTTTTCCGGTTGCCAGTGTTCGGGGGTAGCCTCTGCCTGTGTCTGTCGTTTCATGTCTTTGACCTGATGAAGATCGGGAAACCAGACATAGGGTATTCCTTTACGCTCGGCGTAGGAAAGCTGCTTCTTAATTTTTTGCGGCGCATGATATAATTCTACATTAAAATTGCGTTTGCGTAAAATACGAGCCGCATTGGCGGCTGTCTCGCGATGCTCTTCATCGGGTAAAATCATCAGAATATCGGCAGGGGATTTGCGCGAAATATCAAAATTTCCCTGCTGCCGCAAGCGGTCAAACAGCCGTGAAAATCCGATAGAAATGCCGACACCGGGAAGCTTTTTATTAATATAGGAACTTGCCAGATCATCATACCGCCCGCCGGAACAGATAGAGCCGTAGCCCGGATCATCAGTGAACACCGTTTCATACACAGTGCCGGTGTAATAATCGAGCCCGCGAACGATGGAGAGGTCAGCAACCACGGCGCCTTCGGGGAGGTGGGATAAATAATTGAGTATGGCCTTTAAGTCCCCAACTCCTTTCACATAGCTTTCGCTAGAGCTACTTAAAATATATTCATCATTTATGTCCTGTAGCTTTTTTTCTAGCTCTCCGCTATTTATAGCTTTTATGGCAGCGAGTTTAACAAGTACGTGTGCGAAACCTGATATATCTCCTGAAAGAGATTGAAGAAGTTCAAGTGTTTCTTGTTCACCAATTTTTTCTATTTTATCTAGAATGCGCAAGACTTCTACTTGATCGCAATCGATATCATCTAATAAGCCCAACAAAATCTTCCGGTTACTCACCCGTAACTGTATTTTCTCCGTCTCCATCCCCGGCAAGCCACTCAGAACTTCCCAGATAATCGCGGGCATTTC
Source organism: Alphaproteobacteria bacterium CG_4_9_14_3_um_filter_47_13 (assembly GCA_002789675.1). Taxonomy (GTDB): domain Bacteria; phylum Pseudomonadota; class Alphaproteobacteria; order Micavibrionales; family Micavibrionaceae; genus UM-FILTER-47-13. The sequence goes on from PFTR01000141.1 coordinate 23,136, forward strand.
GGCGTCAAAATGCAAGGGTAGGGCGTCGACATTAATGACATCAATATCGCATTGGTAGAATTCGCGGAAGCGTCCGGCCTGAGGCCGCTCGCCACGCCAGACGCGTTGTATCTGGTAGCGTTTGAAGGGAAAAACCAGATCGTTGAAATGCTGCGCGACATAGCGCGCCAGCGGGACGGTCTGGTCAAAATGCAGCGCAAGGCGGGCTTCTTTGCCGCTGTCGCCGTCTTCTTTATGGAGCCGCTCGAGGACATAGATTTCCTTGTCTACCTCGCCTTTGGCGCTAATGACGTCAAGTTCTTCCACGGAAGGCGTTTCGATGGAGCAGAACCCGTAGGATTCAAACACCTTACGGATATGATCCATCCATTGCTGCTCGATCAGGCGCTCTTCCGGCAGCCATTCGGGAAAGCCGCTGACAGGTTTTGGTTTATAAACATTCATGCTTCTGCTTTTACAGTATCCCGCCATGAAAAAACAGAGTGATTTTTTACAGGGCTGCTATGGACTTATAGAAAGAAGTTCGCTAAACATTGATTATGAACAAACAAAGGTTTTTACAACTGGCATTTGGATGCGCGGCTCTGGCAGTTGTGGCCAATCATGTTGACGCGGATTCTGCTGTTTTTTTTAACCCTTATAATACAGCTCAGATTGTTGACCAAAGTCTGATCCGTCATCCTACTCTGGCATCGGACAGTCAGGAGCCTGTTGGGGTGCAGCTTGTTCTGGCGCTGGATTCCAGTGAGTCAATGGAGCCAAAGGAATTTGAAATTTCGTTGCGGGCAACGGCAGACGCCTTGAATTCCGAGCAGGTTAGAAACGCCATAAAATATAAATCCGGCGAAAACTCTGTTGCGCTTGCGGTTATCAGTTTTGATGTTTTTGCGATGCTGAGGGTTCCGTGGGTTGATATTCGCGGGGACGAGATCAATGACAAACCTTTTGATACTGAAAACCTGGAAAAAAGTTCGTTTTCCAGAGACAAGCTTGACAGGCTTGCTGATGAGATCAGGGCGTTGCCACGTATTTCGAGTGGTGGCACATCCATTGATCAGGCTTTGGCTTTAGGGTTCAGTCAGTTCCAGAAATGCGCATGGCCGGCAATTGAAAGAAAAGTGCTGAATGTTTTCGGTGACGGGAATTCGGATACCGGAAAGATCCAGATACAGAAAAAGAAACTTGAGCAAATTGGAGTGACGATTAACGGGCTTGCTATCGTCAATGAAGATCCAGATCTGGATCAGTTTTATCAGACGTATCTTGTGACATCGGGGGATACGGATAAAAGTGGGGATGGTATTTACTCCCAACGCGGCAGAGTCTGGGTTGCGGCACAAAATATGCCTTTGGATAATGGTACTGATGTTGAATTAACGGCTTATTATGGATCCGTTGTTGAAGCCATAACGAAGAATATTAGCACTGAAGTGGCAGGAACGGGATTTGAATACCGGAATTATGCCATGAATAAGAAAATATTTTCTCTGCGTTTTTAAGGTAATTCTTCAAATAATTCCTCAATCCTTGAGATCAGAGCGCTTGCTAGTTCATCGGCATCGGCGATGGTAAGAGCCTTGTTGTAATAGCGGGTGACATCGTGGCCAATTCCGATGGCGGTGAGTTCAATGGGGGAGTGGTTTTCGATCCAGTGGATAACATCACGCAGATCTCTTTCAAGGATATTGGACGGATTGACGGACAGGGTTGAATCATCGACCGGAGCGCCATCTGAAATCACCATGAGAATTTTACGTTGTTCGCCGCGTGCGGCAAGACGGTTATAGGCCCAGCCGAGCGCTTCCCCGTCAATATTTTCCTTAAGAAGACCTTCTTTTAGCATCAGCCCGAGATTCTTCCGCGCACGCCTCCAGGGAGCATCGGCTTTTTTATAAATGATATGGCGCAGGTCATTTAATCGTCCGGGGGTGGCGGGGCGGTTATTCTGAATCCACAGATCACGCGCTTTGCCGCCTTTCCATGCGCGGGTGGTAAAACCGAGAATTTCAACTTTAACTCCGCAACGCTCCAGCGTCCGTGCCAGAATGTCAGTACACATTGCGGCAATAGCAATCGGCCTTCCGCGCATGGAGCCGGAATTATCAATAAGAAGAGTGACAATGGTATCGCGGAATTCAGTCTGCTTTTCCTGTTTATAGACAAGGGGTACCGTCGGATTGGCGATGATACGGGCAAGGCGGCCTGTGTCGAGCGCGCCTTCATCAAGGTCAAACTGCCAGGAGCGCTGCTGCTTTGCCATGAGTTTCCGTTGCAACCGGTTAGCAAGCCTTGTTGTAATGCTGTGCAGATGGGAAAGCTGCTGGTCGAGCATGGCACGGAGACGGTCAAGTTCCTCCGGCTCGGCGAGATCTTCAGCGGCGATAGTTTCATCATAGGCGGTGGTGTAAATCGTATAGGTACTATTTTGACCCGGGCTGTAATCTTTCGGTTTATGAGTGCGGGTTACATCCGTGCTTTTACCATCGTCAGCCGTGTTTTCCTCGTTATGGGCGCTTTCTTCTTCACCCTTGTCTTGTTCCTCCGCCGCTTCATCAGGATCATTGCTATCCTCCCCCGTTTGGGTATCGGAGTCTTCCTGTTCTTCGTTTTCGCTGTCCTGTTCGGGATCAGAGGTTCTTTCATCAGGGGGTGTTTCGCTGTCATCCGGTTGTAAAGAGGTTTCTTCTTCTGTTTCCCTATCCAGTTGACCGATCAGGCGGCGGGACAGGGCGGCGAAAGTTTTCTGGTCATAGAGTGCGGATTTTAACCCTTTTAAGCCATCTGCCCCCAGTTTTTCATCCAGCCATGGCTGCCAGAGCATCCGCATTTTCTGAGAGGAGGGCGGCGGCGCTTCTCCTGTAAGAGCGATTCTCGCCAGAATATGAAGGGCATCTGCCATATTGCATTCTGCGCGGTTGGTGACATGATTAAAGCCCAGACGGCGGCATTTTTCTTCCAGCGTGATTTCAAGATTTCTGGCAACACCGCGCATTTCTATGGCGCCGATAGCTTCGCACCGTGCCTGTTCCAGCGCTTCCAGGGCTGCGCGGGCTGTCAGGTCAAGAGGAGTATTGCGCTGGTGCAGGGCAGGGCTGTGATGTTGTAAATGTAGCGCTCTGGCATCGGCGCTGCCGCGCACAAGCGCCGTGCTCTCCACGCTCATCTCATGGTCTGGTAAGGGTAGGCGGGTCTGACCGGAAGTATCTTTTTGCGCAGTATAAACAGGGCTTTCATTGGCCGAAAAACTGACATCCAGTTCCTTTTTTCGTGCGATGGCGCGCAGGACTGCGGCTGTAGCGGATTTGAATTTTTCCAGCCTTTTTGTCTGTTGATCCTGCGATATTTTATCCATAGAAGTAAAATATCATTCCGAGGGAAAAATGCTATATTTTAAAAACATGAGAAGCATTTTCGATTATCTACGGTATAAAAAATAGGTTATGTCTCAAGTGGCATATAAGTTTCTGCAAGCGCGGCAAAATAGCTTGAGCCGATGGGCAGGATTTCGTCATTGAAATCATAATTCGGGTGATGTAATCCCATACTGCTATGGCAGTGGGGATCGTTGGCAACGCCTTGGCCAATAAACACAAAAGCCCCCGGTTTTTCTATGAGGAAAGCTCCAAAATCTTCGCCGCCCATCGTTGGCAGACAGTTTGTATCCACATTCTTTTCACCAACGACAAGAGCCGCAGCTTTAGCGGCAATGGCAATACCATCGGCTGTGTTCACGGTGGGTTCTGTCTGGAATATATAGTCAATTTCTATTGTTGAATCAAAGGCTTTCGATATATTGCCAACAATTGATTCCATGCGTTCCTTGATTTTATGACGGACATCATTGCTGAAGGTGCGTACGGTACCGTGAAGACGGGCGCTGCCTGGAATCACATTGAAGGCTCCGGTTCCGGCGTTCATATTTGTAACACTGACAACGGCGGTATCAATAGGGCTAACAGTTCGGCTGACAATCGTTTGCAGGGCAATAACAATTTGGCTGGCAATGACTATGGGGTCAATTGTATTCTCAGGCATGGCGGCATGGCCGCCTTTGCCTTTGACAATAATTTCGAATTCGTCAACTGAAGCCATGATTCCGCCAACCCTCATATTAATTGTGCCGACAGGGAGCGTTGGCCAGTTGTGAAAGCCAAAGACGTAATTGCACGGGAACTTTTTGAATAATCCTTCTTCAATCATTTTATCAGCGCCGCTGCCGCCTTCTTCTGCTGGTTGAAAAATAAGATGAACTTTGCCATTAAAGTTTTTGGTTTCATTTAAATATTTTGTTGCGCCAAGAAGTGATGCCATATGGCCATCATGCCCGCAGGCATGCATTTTTCCTTCATTGCAGGAGGCGTAGGGCAGACCGGTTCTTTCCTGAATATCCAGCGCATCCATATCTGCCCGCAAGGCAATCGCTTTACCGGAATCCGTTTTCTGCCCTTCAATCGTGGCGACAATACCTGTTTTTGCAAAACCGCGTGTATGCGGAATGCCCCATTCTTCCAGCTTTTTGGCGATGAGATCACCGGCATAGACTTCTTCATATTTTGTCTGTGCGTTTCTATGCAGCTCTTGCCGCCATGCAGCAATTTCATCTTTGCGGTCGGCAATACTATTGATCACAGGCATGACATTTTATCCTTATGGATGTTTGCGTAAGAACTGCGATGATTGTAGCGGGGATTTCATATGTTTTTCAAGCATATCCCGTGCAGGTTTCATACCCATATGCGGATTATTTTCAAGTTCTCGGGCAAAAGAGCCTTTCGCCAGTGTCTGGACAGCGTTGTAAAATTCGTTAGCCAAAGAAAAACGGGATATTTCTATTGGCACATGTTTCTGGCTTATTCTGTTAAAGAGTCCTGTTGTTGAATCATTATCAATCATCTGTAGAACAAGGCGTGCCTGAAAGGGAAGTGTATCTGTTGTTGCCGTCAGCCAAAGGCGGGTGGCGGTGGCATGATGACCTGCATTATCTTTGGTAGCCTTGCAGGCAACAAGGATTTCATGTTCCGGTTCAAAAAATCCCCAGCCTGTTTTTGTGTTCATCAGATAGATGCCTCCCGGATTGTTATCATATACATTGGCAATGATTTTATCTTCCGGCGTGTGGTTCAGGAATTCATTGATAACCAGTGAAGCAATCATATAGGGATATAGCGTGATGCCCTTGATCATTTTATAAGAGTCTTTATCGGGGTTTTGTTCACGCAGGATCGAACCGACTTCAATCCATTTGATCTGTCCATCCTGTTCAAAATCATAGGCGGCAGCCATAAAGCCTATGTTTTTATTGTGATCTTCTGCAATAATAATGCGCCCGTTTCGGGTGCGCTCATTCCATATTTCTTCTTTGCGCAGATCAACAAATTTGTTTTTATTGTTTTTATAAAAATCCAGAACACGCTTTTGATCGGCGGCTTCTGAAAACCGGACGGTCAGATGCGGCGTTTTCCGCTTAAAAAAATCAAAAAATCCCATCTTTATCTTTCTTTTAAAAAGTGATTTTACCGCGTGTGCGGAGAGAATAGTATTCCCGAAAATAAACCAAGCTGATAAATATCCATTTTACTAAACACCCATTGCCTATTTGGGTATGATATTATCATTGCCTGGGGCAGGTATATTCGCTTTTGGAATCGGTGCGATCCCGGTACATTTCTTCAGCAGAAGACCTCTTGTCTTGCGATCGAAGTGAACCCCGTGAAATCCCTGATTCAGGAGATCTTTTAACCGCTCATGGGCAGATTCAATTAAAACACCTTTCTCATTGTCAAAGAGCTGAAGAGTGATTGTATCTCCGGGATCATTGCTATAAAGAAATTTCCGGTCTAAAGGCTTGTGAACATAGACATTGTGGGAACCATCGCGGGCATCATAACCGTGAGCATAAATTGAAAAGCCACAATCAACGAATACGCCCCAACTAAACTCGTTATCAACGCATATTTCAGCAATAGCGTGTTGTTTGCCGTCTGCTGCCGCGATTTTCAACCATTCATCCATCATGATTTGCATAAGTTTATTGCCACGAAAATCATCGTGAACCAGAATATTGGAAACGACAGAAATTGTTTCCATATCTTTGTCTGGCAAGAGAGTAGGATCAGCAAGGCCGGATTCTTTCTCCGTCTGTGGATAGACGATCAGCATATGGGCAGCAAGCCGATCTTGCAAACCAGGTGTCCCCTTATGAAGGAAGGTGCCAATAATTGCATTTCCCTTCATAAGAAATTTGCGCAGATAGGATTCGTCTTTTTTAATAATATAATGGGTTTTGTCTGCTTTTTTAAGATTGTCCAGAACATGAGCCTGCAATGCAAGATTTTTGCTTAAGTCATTTTCATTCATATAGCGAATATAATAAGGCAGTCCCAGACGGATCATCTGGCCGATATTAAAAGGCTGATGCGCGTGTTTTTGGAAATGATGGCGCAGCGGTTGTTTTTTATCTAAATTCCCCATACGGGCAAATCCTTTCTCAAGAATGATCTATGTGAGATAAGCTTGCCTGAATAAAAAATTCAATAAAAATAAATTGTGCGCTGCGATTGTAATCAGGGGTGCGGGGGCTGGCTGATAGAAGCAGAAAGGAGTCTGTTTTTATCCGTTATTCCTGTGGCCAGTTTTTCAAGGCGTGGACGCGTTAGACCGATCGTATCAAGAGCGCCGAGATCAAGTGGAATGGCTGTGCCGGCTTTGTTTTTAAGTGCGCCCTTATCCTGATAATCAAGAAGAATTTGTGCCATTTTAGGCAGAACTGATTTATTACAACAAAACCAGATTGTGGCACGGCCTTTGTCAGCGGGATCAATATATTCGTTGCACAGGCGGTGTAATTCCTTCGTTTTGGCGGGGTTGGTGACAGGTTCCCAGCCAAGAGCATCGCGATATAAATGAAGGGAAGAATTATTGGCGGGGAGAATCTCCGTAACAATCATATCGTCGGGCGGGTTGCGCCACCATTCTTTCAAGGCAATGGCAGCCACTGCAATTTGTGCGCTTTTGAATCCGGCAAGGCGCGTCAGTGTCGTGCCGATTTCTGTATGAAGATGATGTTTATTCCGAGAGGCGACCGGATATGCCATACTGAGCGTGTGTGCATCACCCGTGGCTGGATCGTAAAGAAATGCGGCACCACTTTTGGCAATGACATCATCAAAAATAGCTTTGTCACGTTTGACAACATAGTTTTCAGGATCAATTTTTGATTTAATGGCAGGATCAAAAAATCTGCTAATACGTTTATGATCCGCCGCTCGTGAAAAAGCAAGCGTGAGAGATAAAGGGAGTTTTTCCTGTTTTTGCGGTGTTGCTATTTTTATAATCCTTATAAATTTGTTTTACGGGGGTCGAAGGCATCGCGGACGGCTTCGCCGATAAATGTTAAAAGCGAGAGCATCAGCGCCAGACTGATAAAAGCAGAAATGCCAAGCCACGGCGCTTGCAGATTGTTTTTGCCCTGCGCCAGTAATTCTCCGAGCGAGGCAGAACCGGGAGGTAGGCCAAGGCCAAGAAAATCAAGGCTGGTGAGGGCGGTAATTGAACCTGTTAAAATAAAGGGCATCAGGGTCATTGTGGCCACCATCGCATTGGGCAGAACGTGGCGGCGCATGATTGTAAAACTGCCGACCCCCAAAGCATTGGCGGCACGGATATAATCAAAGTTACGGGTGCGCAGGAATTCGGCGCGGACAACATCGACAAGGCTTACCCATGAGAACAGCAGCAGAATTAGCAACAATGTCCAGAATCCGGGGACAAACATGGCGGAAAATATAATCAGGATATAAAGGCTTGGCAAAGAAGACCAGACTTCAATAATACGCTGCATAATCATATCGAGCCAGCCGCCGTAAAATCCCTGAAACGCGCCCGCCGTGACACCGATCAGGGAACTGACCAGTGTTAATGTCAAACCGAACAGCACTGAAATCCGGAATCCGTAAATTACCCGTGCAGCGACATCGCGTCCCTGATCGTCCGTGCCGATCAGATTATCGCGTGAGGGTGGCGAAGGGGCAGGTTGCGGCAGGTTATAATTGATCGTGTCATAAGAATAGCGGATCGGTGGCCAGAGAATCCAGCCTTGCTCCGCAATCAACTCCTGCACATAGGAATCGCGATAGGCCGTTTCTGTTTCAAAGTCCCCGCCAAAGGTGGTCTCGGGATAGGCTTTGAAAATCGGCGTATAAAGATGCCCCTGATACTTCACAAGCAAAGGTTTGTCGTTGGCCACAAAATCAGCGGATAACGTCACAATAAACAGAAACAGAAAAATCCATAGCGACCAGAAACCACGCTTGTTGGCTTTAAACTGGGCAAGTCTGCGGCGCGTAATTGGTGACATGGGGTTATTTTAGTCACACACAAAAATAAGTCTATATAGATAATGACGGGATAGTATATTTTTTAAAGTTCACAGGATCAGATGCCGGAACGTGCCCTTTAGTCTGGGGTAACTACCACACCCTATCCTGTAAAAATCAATGCATTTTCTGACTGATTCCGCCTGATTTGATAAGGAGGTGCAGTTGACGCTGGATATCTTCGAGGCGTTCTTTGGCTTTCATCATCTCATCGGCGGCTTCTTTGAGGTCACGGCTGTTTTTGATGAGATAGACCTTCCGGTTTTGCAGGATTTCTGTCAGTTTTGTAACAGCGCGCTGGCGTTCTGCCGAATTGGAATTGGAGTTTGCAGAGTTTTGTAGTTCTTGCAAGAAGTTGCAAACATTCTGGTGTGAATTTTCCATTTTTATCTCCCTGTTTTTATTTCACAAAGTTAATAATGTATTAACTTATGAAGGAAATATGACATAAAAATATGGAAAGTGCAAGTTTTATGGTTATAATTTTCAAGTTTTTCTGGATTCGAAGTCTATTCGCGGATCTACATAAACATAGACAAGATCACGAACCAGCGTCATAACAAGGCCAATCAGGGCAAAGATATAAAGAGTACCAAGAACAACCGGATAATCACGATTTATGATGGATTCGTAGCCAAGAAGCCCCAGACCATCGAGGCTGAAAATCACTTCGATCAGGAGCGAACCTGTAAAGAAGATTGCGAGAAAAGCGCTCGGAAATCCGGCAATGACGATGAGCATGGCATTACGGAAGATATGGCCGTAGAGAACCCGTTTCTCGGAAAGGCCTTTGGCGCGGGCGGTGAGAACATATTGTTTGTTAATCTCGTCCAGAAATGAATTTTTCGTCAGCATGGTCAGCCCTGCAAAGCCGCTAATGACCATCGCGCAAATGGGCAATGCCATGTGCCAGAAATAGTCAAGGATAAGCCGGAAAAGCGAGAAATCACGCCAGTGATCAGAGACAATGCCGCGTAGGGGAAAAATGTTCCAGTAACGCCCTCCCGCAAAGAGAATAATCAATAGAATTGCGAACATGAAAGAGGGGATTGCATAACCGATAAACACGGCAGCGCTTGTCCAGATATCAAAAGCCTGCCCATCCTTGACAGCCTTTTTGATGCCAAGGGGGATAGAAATCAGATAAATGATAATCGTTGACCACAGGCCAAGTGAAATAGAAACCGGCATTTTTTCAAGCACAAGATCTAGAACACTGATATTCCGGTAATAACTCTCGCCCAGATCAAAGCGTAAATAGTTTGAAACCATCTGGAGAAAGCGTTCATGCACGGGTTTATCAAAACCGTACATGGCCTCAAGCTCTGCGATGAAAGCGGGGTCAAGACCCTGTGCGCCGCGATATTGGCTGGCCTGTCCGGTCATTTGCGCGCCGCTGGCGGCAAAATCACTGCCGCCGCTGCCGCCAATCCGTGCTGTGGCATCACCGCCATGGCCTTGTAACTCGGCAATCATACGATCTACAGGCCCACCGGGGACAAACTGGATAATCACGAAACTGACCAGCATAATGCCCAGTAGCGTTGGAATCATAAAGAGCAGGCGTTTGAGGATGTAATGTGCCATGTGTATTCCTAGCATGATTTATCCGGTTTGTGCAGCCGGAATTCTTAACAGAAGAGAGCAATCGCATATAAAAGTTAGCATTGCGCGATGAGTTTTCGTAAGAAACTGTTGTCCCATCCGGCTCGTTTGAACTTGAGGCGATTGGAACCTTTATTTTTATTGGCTTTTATAGTGTTAAGGGTCATCCTGCGCAGGATAGCGGGATTGGCTGGCGTATGATCCTTTCGTGATCTTGGGTAATCCTCACGCATGACAACTTCGAGAATCCGGTGCAGGGAATTTTCTATGACCCGGTGATTACGGGCAATGTCCATAAACTCCTGTGCGTTCATCACCCGGCTGAGAAGATAATAGCGTGTGTGGTATCATTTAAGTTGCTCCTAAAGTATTTTTTATAAATCATGGAAAATTATTTATAAACTGTCTATTATAGAGCGAGAATAAAAATTTGTAAAAATATGATGGCTGAACAGAAATTTGAAATTATTATTATTGGTGGTGGGCCAGGGGGCTATGTGGCGGCCATTCGTGCCGCACAGCTTGGTATGAAAGTTGCTCTTGTCGAAGCCCGGCATTTGGGTGGAATTTGTTTGAATTGGGGATGTATTCCGACAAAGGCACTACTCAGAAGTAGCGAAATCCATCATTTATTTCTGAATGCTGATCAATTTGGTTTTAAAATTAAAGGGCTGGAGTTTGATTTTAAAAAAATAATCGAACGGTCGCGCGGGGTTGCAAAACAGCTGTCAGGCGGTGTGCAGCACTTGCTTAAAAAGAATAACGTGACGGTTTTTGATGGTTTCGGTAAATTAGCAGGATCCGGAAACGTTCGCATTGAAAAAGACGGTAAGGAAATTGTGGTTTTATCGTCTCCTCATATTATTATTGCAACGGGCGCACGGGCACGAACTTTGCCTGGTCTGGAGCCGGATGAAAAATTGGTTTGGACGTACAAGGAAGCTATGACTCCAGAGTCTTTGCCAAAATCACTGCTGGTTGTAGGGTCAGGCGCGATCGGTATCGAATTCGCCAGCTTTTACCACAATATGGGTACAGAGGTGACTGTCGTAGAAATTATGGATCGCATTCTGCCGGTAGAAGACGAGGAAATTTCCGTTTTTGCCCGCAAGCAATTTGAAAAGCAGGGTATGAAAATACGAACAGGGGCGAAGGTAACAAGACTTGATAAGAGTCAAAATAATGTAACGGCGTTAATTGCATCGGATGGAAAATCTGAAAAATTGATATTTGATCGTGTGATTATGGCCATTGGTATTGTTGGAAATTCCGAAAATATTGGTTTGGAAAGAACCAGGGTCAGGATGGATCGGGGACATATTATTACCAATGAATGGATGCAAACAGATGAACCCGGTGTTTATGCAATTGGTGATGTTACATGCGCCCCATGGCTTGCTCATAAGGCAAGTCACGAAGGAATTATTTGTGTTGAGCACATTAAGGGGTTGGAAAATACCCACCCTTTGAATAAAGAGAATATTCCGGGGTGTACTTATTGTATGCCACAGGTTGCTTCGGTGGGATTGACGGAAAAGGCAGCGGTAGAGAAGGGCTATAAAGTCAGAGTCGGAAGATTTCCATTTAGGGGCAATGGTAAAGCGATTGCTTTGGGGGAACCGGAAGGTCTGGTAAAGACTATTTTTGATGCCGCAACGGGAGAGTTGCTTGGTGCCCATATGATGGGTGCAGAAGTTACCGAATTAATTCAAGGGTTTGTTATCGCAAAAACGCTTGAGAGCACGGAAGCCGATTTAATGCATACGGTGTTTCCACACCCCACGCTTTCCGAAATGATGCATGAAAGTGTGCTTGATGCCTATGGGCAGGTTATTCATTTTTAATAAGACAGAGGTGGTCTCAGAAAATCGGACATGTTGCTAAGGTGGAATTCTGACATTAAAACGAAAGGGATCTACCGATAT
>PFTR01000083.1 GCA_002789675.1 Alphaproteobacteria bacterium CG_4_9_14_3_um_filter_47_13
GGATATAAAACTCAAAAATCCTCTCCTCAAATTGTCCAAAATGGCGCTCCACCACCGTTACTTCAAACTTTTGCAGAGGGTTCTATAATTTCTCCCAGCTTTTTGAAATGGATTATGATGTCCGGCGGACAAGAACGCTGCGCGATATACAGGCCCGGCAGTTTGCTTTTCTGAAGCATGGCAACGCCTCTCTTACAAAGAGAGTGCAGGACGGCAAAATCATCGAAGGCCATGGCGATCTGCGCCCGGAGCATATTTACCTGGTAAAGCCGGAGCCGGTCATTATTGATTGTATCGAATTTAATCGCGACTTGCGTCTGGTCGATATGGCGGATGAATTATCTTTCCTGCAAATGATGTGCACCAGTTTCGGCAATGAAGACGCGGGCAGACGCATTTTTGACATTTACAGGCGGAAAACCGGTGACCGTCCGTCCACCGCCCTGATCGCTTTTTACGCCGGGTTCCGGGCGGTGACGCGGGCGCGGCTTGCCCTGCGGCATATGCAGGATGTGCCGGATGCCGATCCGGTAAAATGGAACCGCAAGCTGCAACAGTTTCTTGATCTGGCGCAGATGTACGGCGATCGGCAGGAAGAAAGCCGTTAAATCCCGGCCTTGTTCAACGCAACAAGCGAGCCGCCTTCATGCAGGCGCCGGATGGCTTCGGCTGTTAAAGTGGCCGTGTCGATGACGGCCAATTTCTTTTTGACCTCATCTGTAAGGCGAAAGGGCGGCACGGTATCGGTAACAATGACTTTATCGATCACCGGATCGGCAAATATCTCATCTGCCTTGCCACTGAACAGGCCATGTGTTGCTGCGGCGTATATTTTGGCTGCACCTTGTTCCCGGCAGGCATGGGCGGCGCGCTGCATCGTACTGCCGGAGGCAATCATGTCATCGAATATGATCGCCGTGTGCCCGGTCACATCGCCATAGACGGTTTCCGCACCGGAGATCACGTCCTGGCTGCGTTTTTTCTCCATAAACGCAACCGGGTATCTGTTCCCTGTCTTTTCTTCCATCTTTTCCGCAAACGCCATGGCTCGTTTGATGCCGCCAATGTCAGGAGAAACAACCGTAATGTCCTCGCTTTCAGGTTCTCTGGAAAAATAACCGGCGAACAGAACAGCCGCTTCCAGATGTTCAGTGTGGCAGCGAAAGGCGTTCTGGTAAGCCTGCAGATTATGGACGTCGATGGTTACGATCCGGTTCGTGCCCACCGATTCAAAAAGCTGCGCGACATAGCGCGTGGTAACCGGGTCGCGGGATTTGGTTTTGCGGTCCTTGCGGGCATAGCATAGATAGGGCGCGACAGCCGTTACCCGTGCCGCGCCTGAATCTTTGAGCGCGCCAATGAAAAACAGCAGGCGGCAAAGCTTGTCATTCGGGCTTTGTTTATCGTCGCCGTAAAGCGAATGGATCACATAGACATCTTTTTCCCGCACGCTTTCCAGCGGGCGGATCTTATGCTCGCCATCGACAAAATCCCGCTCTTCATGCGCGCCAAGCCGCAGGCCGAGCGCCGCAGCGGCTTTTTCGCCATATTCACGGCTGCCTTCAAGGACGAATAATGCCAAAGCCTTTTTATCCATGCTTTCCCTTTCCAATACACAGAACCTTCTCGCCTTTTATATGCTTATTCTTCATATCCAGCAGCGCCTTGTTCGTATCTTCGAGCGCATATTCCTGCACTTCCGGTTTTAGAGGAATGTCGGTGGCGAGCTGCAAAAATTCCCATACATCGGCGCGGGTAATATTGGCAACGCTCTTGATTTCCTTCTCCATCCAGAGATGCTCACATTTTTATCTCATGATGATACTATTTAATAAGAATGACGCTAATTATCTTTCGTGCATGGCTTTATCGATTGTTTTTATCAGAGGCTTGAGAATATACTGCATCACTGTTTTCTTGCCGGTGAGAATATCCACACTGGCCACCATTCCTGGAATGATTTCAAGAATCTCGCCTTTTCTTTTAAGCGCTGTTTCTTTTGTCCGGATGCGGACACGATAAAAAGTTTCTCCTTTTTCGTTCATAAGCGTATCAGCAGAAATATCAATCAGCTCGCCCTTCAAACCGCCATAAATAGAAAAGTCATAAGCCGTAATTTTTATAATTGCGGGCTGGTTCGGGTGCAGGAAGGCAATATCTTTGGGTCTTATTTTGGCCTCGATAATAAGCTGGTCATCTTTGGGAACAATCTCGATAATATCTTCGCCCGGCTGTAAAACACCGCCGACTGTATTCACAAGAATATCTTTAATGGTGCCATCAACGGGGGAGCGTATTTCCGTACGGTCTTTTTTGTCCACAAGACCGGATAGTGTTTCTTTGACAGCGTTCATCTCGATCATCGTTGTTGATAATTCTGTTTGCGCCTGCGCTTTTGCAGAATTTTTGAGTTCCTCGATCCGTGCTTTGGCCTCGTCGACAGCAGATTGTGCCTGTGTCAGAGAAGCCTGTACACTATTGCGCTCGGTCTGACGTTCTTTCAAGCCGCGCTCGAGTTGTAAAAGCTCGACCTTTGGCGCCGAGCCGCGCGCAACCAGAGGCGCAATCATGTCGCGCTCCTCCCGTGACATCCGCAGGACTTCGTTCAAGTCGGAAAGTCTTGTCCGCAGGCCACTGACTTCTTGCTGGCGCTGCATTAATTGCTGGTCAAGAACAAGTGTCTGGCTTTGTAGATTTATCTGGTTTGCCTTAAAGGCTTCCAGTTCCTCTTGAACACTTTCTGTGGCTTCTTTTATGACAGCATCAGAAAATTTTGGTGTGATCAAACCCTCGGCCTCGGCTTTCAGCCGCTCAATTTTTGCAAGCAAGCCCAGATAGCGTGTCCGGTTGGTTCCCAAGTCTGAAGAAGCCTGAACATTCCGTAGTTGCATCAGAACCTGTCCGGCTTCGACCGAATCACCTTCCCGTACCAGAAATTTGTCAACAATGCCGCCTTCAAGACTTTGCAAGACCTGTAACTCCGTGGACGGAATGACAGTACCATCACCACGTGTGACTTCATCAAGCGTTGCCAGATTCGCCCACACAATAAAGAACACAAAAAAAGCGGTAATCATGACCAGAAGAATATGTCTGGATAGCGGCAGTTCCTCATCGGTTATAAAGAAATGATCGGCATGTGCCTGTGCCGTCTGTAATTTTTCTTTCGCCCAGTCTCCCCGTACTTTTGCCCATTCAGAGGCTTCATTGATTGTGGGCTTGTCTTTGTCATTGCCGTTGCCTCCTTTTTTTTCAGGAGGAAGATCCGGTTTTTTTTGTAAGCGCTTTTTTTTGCTCATCATTAAATATCCGTATTCTCGGCTTGCGTGCCATATTGCCGTGCCTGTAATCTGGCGATGACATCATCTTTTGGGCCATAAGCGATGATTTTGCCACGATCAACAAGAATGAGTTTGTCTACAATATCCAGCATCGCACCTTTATGGGTGATAAGAATTGTTGTCTTCCCTTCACATAGTTTCCTGAGGCGCTGTTTCAAACGGTTTTCGGAAGCGGGATCCATGGAGGCCGTCGGTTCGTCCAGAATCATGACGGGGGGGTCATATAAAAGCGAGCGCGCAATGGCCACAGCCTGTCTCTGTCCACCGGAAAGAGCCTCACCGCGTTCACCAACCTGTGTATCCAGCCCGTGCTGCGAATCTTTAAGAAATTCCATGACACCTGCCATCTCTGCCGCACGAAGAACAGCGCGATCTGGCGCTGTTTCATGGCCGAGCGTAATATTTTCGCGGATTGAGCCGAAAAAAAGCTGCGGGTCTTGCTGAACCGCACCGATGGAGCGGCGTAAATCACCAGGGTCTATCTGGCGGACATCTGTGCCGTCAATCTGGACGCTGCCGCTTTCGGGTTGATAAAGATTGACAATCAAGCGCTCGATTGTTGTTTTTCCGGAGCCAACAGCGCCAATAATGCCAACACGTTCGCCCGCCTCAATGGTGAAACTCACTTGGCTCAGGGCTGGAACGCCCTGACCCTGATAATGGAACAGCACATCCTTGAACTCTATTTTGCCGTTAATCGTGGGTTTGGCGATAAAGTGTTTGCCGGCGGGACGTTCGACATCCTTTTTCATGAGGGCGTCAAGTTGGGTCAATGCCTCTTTTGATTGGTTCATACGTGTAAGAAGACCCGCAACCTGCGCCAGAGGGGCAAGCGCTCGGCCGGATAGAATAACGGCGGCAATCAGCGCGCCTTGCGTAATCATTCCGGCGGCGATGAGGTAAACGCCGACAATGACGACAAAGACGTTGGCAAGCTGCTGGATCAGAACAGTGTAATTCAGGGCAAAAGCCGAAATACGGCGGGATTTTACGGCTGTACGCGAGGCTTTGTCCGTCAGCTCTTCCCAGCGGCGCTGGCTATGACCTTCGGCGGCCTGCATCTTGATGGTTTCAAGACCCGTAATGGTTTCAAACAAAAGCGCGTTCTTTAAGGCGCTTTCATTCATGGACTGCCGGATGATTTTTTGCATCGGTTTTTGCAGGATAAAGCCCATGACCAGAACAAGAGGCACAGCAAGAGCCGGAACCAGAGCCAGCCAGCCGCCAATAACCATGATAATGAGAATAAAGAAAATAACAAAAGGAAGATCAATCATTGCCACCATTGTTGCAGATGTAAAAAAGTCACGTAGCCCTTCAAATTCACGTATATTGCTGGCCAGAACACCAGCGCTTCCTGGCCGGGCGGCCATGGTCATTCCCATAATCTGTTCATAGAGCAACCCTGATATTTTAACATCTGATTTGCGTCCGGCCACGTCCAGAAAATGGGCGCGGAGATTTTTTAGGATAAAATCAAAGGCAAAGACAATGAAAACGCCTATGGCCATAACCCATAAAGTTTCAAATGCATTATTGGGCACAACGCGGTCATAGACATTCATAATGAAAAGGGAGCTCGCCAGTGCGAAAATATTAATAAGAATGGCGGCAATAATCACTTCGTGATAGATGCGCATATTTTCTTTAAGTGTGCCCCAGAACCAGTCTTTTGCGGTATCTATTTCCGTAGGGCCGGCGCGATCATCATTGCGTGCAATCGGGCGTAAGAAGAAAGCATACTCGCTATGGAGTTTTTTGAGGGCGGCAAGATCCATGACCTGTTTTTCATCTTCGGTCTCGGGAAACTGGACAAGAAACTGTGGTTCGGAATGATTGTCCTGATGCTGAATGTCCCAGAGAATACAGGCCTGCTGTTGATCAAGAACAAGAATGCAAGGCAAATTCGGGGCAATGGCCAGTGCTTCAATGGAGCGTTCTACAAGTTTTGCATGGAGGTCAGCACGGGCTGCCGCCCGCACGAACAGGGCAGGGGTGATGCCTTCTTTGGGAACGGGTAAGCCGGAAACAAGTGCCGAGGGGCTGGTGCGCCGGCCATAATGCCCGGCCATTAAACGCAAACATTCAATCAGCGGGCTCTGCACAGCCATGCGATCAGCCTGCAATGGCCATGCACCGGGCATAGAACCCCCGGAAGAAGATTGCTTCTCCGCAGAAATATTTATACCCTCTACTTCCGGTTTCTCAGTATCGGACGCACGGGCGTTTTTATTTTTCTCATTCACCGGAAACGATTCCTGCCAGTCTGGTTACACCAGTTTACATTTTAGCAGGATCTGACTCTCGGGGATAGTCTACACCTAATGTTTTTAGCAATGTGCCTTTCAGAGCAACCAGACGATAGACAGCAAACATTTCAAGAAACTCGGAATTAACCGTGTTGGAACGTGAAACGAAGAGCTCGTTTTGAGCATCCAGAACATCAAGAAGGGTACGGCGGTTTAGATCAAACTGATCTTTATAGGCTTTAACGACTTCGGTATTGGCGTCAACCTGTGTTGCAAACTGGCGGGCACGTTCTCCAGCGGAAACCATTCGCGCCCATGTCTGGCGGACATCGCTTTCAACCTGACGGGCAGCCTGATCTCTTGCTTCTTTGGCCTGAGCCTCGCGGTTGATAAATTCACGGATGCGGGCATTATCGCCGCCGCCGCGATATAGATTCCAGTCTACAACAACCAGTGCTGATGCGCTCGTGTTGCGTCCGTCAATACCGCCTAAATCTCTTCCTTCACGACCATTGAGCTGAAAGTCGACTTGCGGATACAAGGTTGATTTTGCGCCTTCCATCTCTGCATGGGCAACTTCAATATCAGCCTCATAGATATCTACCGTTGGACTCTGGTGCAGTGCAAGTTTCACTTCCCGTTCGACATCGGCAGAAAGCCCGTCAACAGGAACCAGTGGCATTTGTAGTTCGGCAGGTGGATCCCCCACCTCGCGCAGATAGGAGGCTTCTGCAAAGCGCAACTGCTCACGAACACTGGCTTCTGTTGCGCGTGCTGCGGCCATCCGCGCTTTAGCCTGCTCGTTATCGGCCTGAGTGGATCGTCCCGCTTCGGCGCTGTCGCCTATCTGTTCCAGAATGGCAATATGATCGGCCACATTCTGGCGGGCAATCCGTAGCAGTTCGCGCTGGCGTAATACTTCAAGATATGATTCTACAATGGAAAGACCTGTAAGCTCGGATGTTTCCCGAACACGATGCGCGGCAGATAGAACGCGCATTGTCTGCCGTTCGTTTTCATATTTTGTTTTCCAGCCGTCAAATAGCAGTTGTGTCAGGGTTAGTCCTGCTTCATACCGCCACATTTCTTCTGAGTCATCTCCGTTTACATTCGCGCGGGTACTTGGATTGTTGCTATGTTCCCATCCTGTATCCCCTCTAAAATCTATAGAAGGGTAATAAAGAGCCCGAGCCTGTCTTAACTCTTCATCAGTCGCACGACGGTTCGTCTGGACGACACCTGTGTCGGGATTTGTATTGATGCCAACCGCAACAGCATCCCGTAATGTTAATATTTTTTCATTGCCGCTCGCGGGTTGCATTTTTGTAACATCGTCGGCAATCAACGGTACATCATTGACGATAGCAGCCGGACGTGCCTCCATCATTATGGGGGTTTGCTCAATAACAGAAATTTCCATTCCGGGTGGTATTGTGTCTTCCGCTGCCCCTGCTGCCGAGGCCATAAGGCCAATGCAGGATGTTGTCAGAATTAGTTTTTTTATATCAAGTTTCTTCATTTTTGTAGTCCTTCACCAGAGAAAATTATTCTGTTTATTAAAAGTTGTGAGTCATTAACCACTTACTTATATGTTTTTATAACTCTTTTCTACAACATTGTTAATGTTGGGACAGTATCCTGCTTTAGATAAGATTTTTATAAGATAACAGTCATTTTAAATTATGTCATGTTATCCTGTCCCCGCATTTTCATAGCGGATCTGGTTTATCTTGACAATATTTTTGTCTGGTAACAGCAAAAAATGTTAGAATTAAATAATAGTGAACCAAGAAATATCGTAAAAATATGAATGAACAGATCATACAGGCACAAACAGCCGTGACATCTCCTGATATAGCGTACCCTGCAAAAAGCAGGAATTATTCTATTGTTTCGCCTTTTATCGATTTTTTACTGGTCGGGGGTGTCTCTGTTTTTATTATTCCTTTTGTCATGCTGCCTTTCTGGGAGTCGGCAGAGCATTCTCTATGGCTTGGTTTTACAGCCTATTGTCTGATTTTTGTTCTCAATTTGCCGCATTTTATTCATAGTTATCAGCTTTTATATCGCGGGTATTTTACAAAAATGGGCAGCTCTGCTTATGGGCGCGGCACAAAAATACGAATGGCAATCTCCGGTGTCATCGCCCCTGCAGTGCTCATTGTGTTTCTCCTTTTTGGCGCCAGTCAGCCGGATAGCCGGATGTTGGGCTATGGCACGAATGTAATGCTATTTACACTGGGTTGGCATTATGTGAAGCAAGGCTACGGTATTATGATGGCGCTGTCGGTACGCAAAAAAGTATTTTTTGATAAAATGGAAAAACATATTTTATTAGCCAATGCTTATATTGTCTGGCTTTATTCATGGTTTTCCCTGAATACGAACGCAAATACGGAGGTCTATTATGGCGTGCCTTTTACGGGAGCCGGACTTCCGGTTTCATGGCGAGAGCCGGTGTTGATCCTGTTTTTGCTATGGACAGTCATTGCCGTTACGATACTCATCCGTAAATCTGACCGTCATCCTGTCTTATGCTATAATGGACTAGCGGCATATTTTTTTGCGGTTTATCCCTGGGTTCTGTTTGCTTTTGCACATCCGAATATTATTATTTTTATTCCGGCGCTTCATAGTCTCCAGTATATTCTTTTTGTCTGGAAGCTTGTCTATGAGCGTACAAAAGAGGAGTTGCTAAAGAGGAGTTGCTAAATGCAGGGCACGCAGTGCAGAAGGTAACCCGTAAGCTTGTTTTTAAAAAGATGCTAGCATTTCTGGTTATCGGATTTGGGGCAGGGGCTCTGCTTTTTATCGCGTTTCCGCTCTGGCTGGATCAGATCGTGCCCTATAATAAAGAGATTTTTGACCCCAGCCTTTTTGTCTATTGTTTCCTGATCTTTTTGAATATCCATCACTATTTCATTGATTTTGCCCTCTGGCGCAGGGATAATCCGGAGATGAAATATTTACATAGATAGAATTATTGTATTATTCATAATTTTCATTTAAGCAGGCGCGCTCTTTTTTTACTTGACATAAATTTAATCCCCTCCTATTATCCATAAATACAAACAAAGGATAAGGGGAGGGCGGCATGGGTCTGCTGGAAATATTTACGGATAAAGTCGGAAAAAGGGCGAAAGACAGGAGCCGGGAAAGCGCTTTTATTTTTGATTTTTATAGTGACGGAGAGAAGGACATTTACCGGCGCGCCTTGATCCGGGGAATTGAAATGCCTGAAGAGATCAGGGCGTTTACGACCGGAACGATGAATTTCATGCGCGACGGGAGCCTTCCGGAAATGACGGTACGGTTTGATGCGTACCGGAACGAGGAAAAAGGCGGCTGGGACATTCGGCGCTTTACGGATGTGCCGGAGAACGCGGCCTCTGCCATTGCCGCCGGGATTGCGCCGGGGCAGGGCGATGCGTTTATGGGGTATGCTTCCTGTGATTTTGATGCGCTGTGGTTTTTGAGCGGGGAAAGCGCCGCGCGCGGGTTCCGGTCGAAAGATGAAGGCGCGGGCCACCGCGACATGCCGCACTGGAAAAACGTGGCGGAACGAACGAAACAGCCGATTGATGCGGCAGGAATCGTGCAGCCCGTGGTCAAGGGGCAGGTTCTGGCCGATAATGTCATTTTCAACGACCCGGAACAGATCGAAATCCGCGATTCAACACTGCCCCCCGCCATTGTGCCCCCCGCCATCGTGCCGGTGGAAGAACAAAAACAGGAAATGGTAAGGCAGGCATCAGTGCCTGTAAAACAGGACAGGAACTATGGCTTAACGCGTGTATTTAACAGGCTGATGCGCGTGTCGAATATCTTTTTCCCAGACGCGAAAGCGGAAGCATTGGTTGAAGCTGCCGCGTCCGGCGATATCGAAAAAACCCAATTTCTTTTGATGCTCGGTGCAAATCCGGATTCACGGATTTATCGATATCAGTCAACGGGGTATGAGAGATTAACTATTATTAAAACGCCTCTTACGGAGGCAATAATCGGAAAACATACCAAGATTGCCCAAATGTTGATAGAGGTTGGGGCGGATGTAGAACTGGAGGCAGATGGAGGTAAAGAAGGGGTGCTCAGCCCGTTGCCAGAGGCGGCATTGAGAGGATTGTTGGAAATTGTCGATTGTTTGATTGCCGCCGATGCGGACGTGAATACAAGCCGCTGTGGACTAAGGGGTAGGGCCTTGAGGTGGGCGGCGCTGAATCGCCATACGGATGTTGTCCGGAGTCTGATCAAAGCTGGCGCGGATGTGCACGCGAAGAACGAGTATCAGGAGACGGCGTTGATACTGGCGACAGAGGAGGGGCATACAGAGATTGCCCAGATGCTGAGAGCTGCTGGCGCGAAGGAGACGCCGAAAGAGATACAAAAACAACCCCGCAGCTTCGTATGGTAGGAAATATTTACATAGATAAAAATTATTGTATTATTCATAATTTTCATTTAAGTTAAAGTCTTATCTTTTTAAAAGAATAGGAGAAAAGAATGACGGTACCTAGAGGTGGTCCTACTTTGTTGGACAGGTTGGCGGCGTTTTTAAGGTGGAATCCCGTTTCAACAATTATGCC
>PFTR01000162.1 GCA_002789675.1 Alphaproteobacteria bacterium CG_4_9_14_3_um_filter_47_13
TCGGATGAATAAGTCATCTTTATAATATAATCAATTTATATGATCTTGGCTATATTTTCTGGCTCTCGCATAATCCGCTAGTTGTCGGAAACTCTTATAAAATTCGCTATGCGACGCATGAGGCCATGGTGACAGTCCAGTCTATTGATCGTGTTATTGATACAGATGATCTGGTGCAAAATGAACAGGCCGGAAATGTTGAACGGAATGCCGTGGCTGAGGTGACATTCAGAGCGCATGAATTGCTCCCTCTTGATCCGTACACGGATAATGATCGTACAGGCCGTATTGTTCTCTATGAAGGTTACGATGTTGCGGGGGGTGGAACGGTTCATATGGACGGCTATGCCGACCAGCGCCGCAGTACATTGCCAAAATCGGAAAATATCTATGAAGTCGAGCATTTATTAACAACGGATGTCCGGGCCAAGCAGAAAGGCCATCATGGGGCGGTATTCTGGTTTACGGGTTTATCCGGTGCCGGAAAATCAACACTGGCTATGGCGGTTGAAAAGCTTCTCTTTGAAAAAGGCTATCATACTTATGTACTGGACGGGGATAATGTTCGCCACGGGCTGAATGCTGACCTTGGTTTTTCTCCGAAAGACAGAGCCGAGAATATCCGCCGTATCGGTGAGGTTGCCGCATTAATGACGGATGCAGGCCTGATTGTCATTTCTTCCTTTATCTCTCCCTACAGGGAAGATCGTGACAGGGCGCGTCAAGCCGTGCCGGAACATTTTCACGAAATTTATGTCAGCGCTGATCTGGCCACTTGTGAAGGGCGAGATCCGAAAGGGCTTTATAAAAAAGCGCGCGCGGGAAAAATAGAGGATTTTACCGGAATTGGTTCTCCTTATGAAGTGCCGGAAAATCCGGAAATGGTTGTCGATACCCAGAAAAATGATCTGGCAACCTGTGTGATGCAGGTCACGTCCTATATCGAAAGTCAGGTGGTAATGAAGGAAAAAGATGCCACTAAATCTGAAAAAACACTTCTGTCTTGAAAGAGAAGACGCCCGTAATAAATGATCTAGGCAATCAGATGACCGGAAATAGCAGATAATTTGGCTTTGGTAAGCGTTATCTTATGCAGAACTCTGGTCTTGTCAGCCTGTTCGCTGGCCATAGCAAGATCTTCATTCAGATCACGAAGAGATTTTTCCAGTGTGTCCTGATTCAGGTCTTTGAGATTAATTGCTTCTTCGGCCAGAACGGTGCAATTTTTTTCACTGACATCGGCAAAACCTCCGGCAACAAAAACACGTTGCGGTGCTTCGTTATTATTTGTAAATATCTCGATAACACCGGGGCGGATGCTGGAAATAATAGCCGAGTGATTGGGCAATACGCCAAAATCACCTTCTTCGCCGGGAATAACAACCATCGTGGCAGGCTCTGAGATCAATTTCTCCTCTGGAGAAACCAGTTCAAAATTAAATGTTTGTGCTTCGTTCATTGTCCTGTCCTGTCCTTTTTCTTCTTTTGTGCTCTCCGGCTGTTAAATTTTTAACTACAGCGAGCAGATTGATCAGGAGGCAGATTACGCCGCCTCCGCTGCCATTTTCTTTGCTTTTTCTTCGGCTTCCGCGATGGTTCCGACCATGTAGAAAGCGCTTTCCGGCAAGTGATCATATTTACCATCAACAATGGCACGGAAGCCTTTGATTGATTCTTCAAGCGGAACGAAGACCCCTGGTGAGCCGGTAAAGATTTCGGCCACGTGGAACGGTTGTGACAGGAATCTCTGGATTTTACGGGCGCGGGTCACAATAAGTTTATCTTCTTCAGACAGCTCGTCCATGCCCAGAATGGCAATGATATCCTGAAGCGCTTTATAGGTCTGGAGCGTTTTCTGGACATCGGAGGCACATTTATAATGCTCGTCACCAACAACACGCGGGTCAAGAATACGTGATGTTGAGTCAAGCGGGTCAACCGCCGGATAAATACCAAGCTCGGCGATCTGGCGGGATAAAACGGTTGTTGCGTCAAGGTGCGAGAAGGTCGTCGCCGGTGCCGGATCTGTCAGGTCATCGGCAGGAACATAAACGGCCTGCACGGATGTAATCGAGCCTTTATTGGTAGAAGTAATACGCTCCTGCAAGGCACCCATATCCGTCCCCAGTGTCGGCTGATAACCCACAGCAGACGGGATACGACCCAGCAAAGCGGACACTTCGGAACCGGCTTGTGTAAAGCGGAATACATTGTCCATGAAGAACAGAACATCCTGTCCCTCTTCATCGCGGAAATATTCGGCGACAGACAATCCTGTCAGTGCTACACGGGCGCGGGCACCCGGAGGTTCATTCATCTGGCCGTAGACCAGAGCGGCTTTTGATTTTTCATGGTCACCCGGAACAATAACGCCGGAATCAATCATTTCATGATACAGGTCATTGCCTTCACGGGTGCGCTCGCCAACACCGGCGAAGACAGAGACACCACCATGCGCTTTGGCAATATTGTTAATTAGCTCCATAATCGTCACGGTCTTGCCGACACCGGCACCGCCGAAAAGTCCAATTTTACCACCTTTGGCATAAGGGCAAAGAAGATCAACAACCTTAATGCCGGTAACAAGCTGCTCGGTCTCGGTAGACTGGTCGACAAAGGACGGGGCAGGGCGATGGATCGGATATTTCTTTTTCGTTTTAACCGGGCCGATATTATCAATCGGGTTGCCGACAACATCAAGGATGCGTCCCAGCGTTTCCGGGCCGACAGGAACCATAATGGTTTCGCCCGTATCAATAACTTCTGCCCCGCGGACAAGGCCGTCTGTTGTATCCATTGCGATGGTACGGACAATGTTTTCGCCCAGATGCTGCGCGACTTCCAGAACCAGTGTTTTTCCGTCATTATCTGTATTCAGCGCGTTCAGAATGGCAGGAACATTGCCTTCCTCGAACTGCACATCCACGACAGCGCCTGTAACCTGCGCGATTATTCCTTTTGCTTTTGCCATTTTTTTGTCCTCTGTATTCTTTTTTGTTTACATTTTTAAAGGTTAAACTTCTTGTCAATCTTTGCCGCAAGTATATCTGCTATTTCCATTGCCTGCGTATAATCCTCAATATCCATACCAAATGTTGGTCGGTATAGGGCATTAAATTGTTCGCTCAATGTTTCTCTATTATAAGAAACATTGACTTTGAATTTATGCTGCGAGGCTGAATAAAAGATCTGCAAAAGAACATTTTTTGCATCTTTCTCTTCAAGTAATTTATTCCAGTCATCGTGAAGGTCTGTCATTTTCTATCCGGTTTTTTACATGCTGCGGCTGGGATTATTCAGTATTCTATATGTCTTCAGCCCCGTTGCCGTTTCTTGTGGCATGGTATTCATGACAATGTCTTTTTTCTCCAGAATTTCAGAAACATCCTGAACATCCATGACAATGCCTGTCCATTCTGTACCTTTCCTTGGCAGAACCGATGCGTAATCATCTCGCGCCAGAAAGACGGCGTTGGCGGCATCCATAAGACTGTCATTGTTTGCTTTACTGTCCGGTTGTGCCAACATCATGAAATGCTTTACGGCATCATCAAACGCGCTTTTAAGTGTTCCATTTTTATCCATTTTTATACGGCCTCCGCGCCGGAAATAATTTCAATCAGTTCTTTGGTAATCATAGCCTGCCGCGCACGGTTATATTGCAGGGTCAGGCGGTTAATCATGTCACCGGCATTACGGGTGGCGTTATCCATGGCGGTCATCCGTGCGGCCTGTTCTCCGGCTGCGCTGTCAAGAAGGGCGCGAAAAATCTGGATGCCGAGATTTTTCGGAAGCAATTGCCCAAGAATTTCCTGTTCGTCTGGCTCGAAATCATAAAAAAGCGCTGCTTTATCGCCCCGCTGTTCTACCGAAATATTATCATTGGCCTTTTTTCCTTCCGGCGCTTTAAAGGGAATTAACTGCTGTAAAACCGGAATTTGTGCCAGAACAGATTTAAACTCGTTATAAATGAGCGTGCAGACATCAAATTCTCCGGCGTTGAATTGTTCCAGAATATATTGCGCAATGTCATCGGCTTCGGAAAAGGCAATCCTGTTTTTACCGCCAATTCCGGTAAAATTGTTGATGATTCGTTCATTATAGCCGCGCTTTAAAATATCGCGTCCTTTTCGGCCAACGCAAACCATTTTCACAGTTTTTCCGGCATCCGTCAGCCGCCGCACTTCAATCAAGGCCCGCCGGGCCAGATTTCCGTTAAAGCCGCCACATAACCCACGGTCGGCTGTGACAATGATCAGTAAGTGAATATCATCCTTGCCGGTTCCAACCAGTAGCTTCGAACTTCCTGCGCCGATTTGCACATTCGAGGCCACACGCCCCATTATTTCCGCAATGGCTGTGGCATAAGGCTGACTCTGCTGTGCTTGCTCCTGCGCTTTTTTCAGCTTGGAGGCCGCAACCATTTTCATCGCCGAAGTGATTTTTCGCGTCGATTTAACAGAGGCGATACGATCGCGATATGATTTTAAACTTGGCATATTCTGTCCCTAAAGCGTTTTAAGCAGCCTTTGTTTCAAGTCCGGCAAAGCCGCTGGTGAATTTTTCGAGGAAGGCTGTTAATTCAGCTTCCAGTTTTTCACTCAGTGCTTTTTCAGTGCGGATGGCTTCAAGAATTTTCTTCCCGCCCACACGAAGGTCAGCCAGCAACTCGGCTTCATATCCGGAAACTTTTTCTACAGGAACCTTATCAAGAAATCCTCGTGTTCCTGCATAAATCACAGCCACCTGTTCTTCTACCGGAAGCGGTGAATATTGCGGCTGTTTCAAAAGCTGGGTCAGACGCGCTCCGCGTGCCAGCAAACGCTGTGTCGAGGCATCAAGATCAGAGGAAAACTGCGCAAAAGCTTCCATTTCACGATATTGCGCGAGCTCGAGCTTGATTTTACCGGCAACCTGTTTCATCGCCTTGATCTGGGCGGCAGATCCCACCCGCGATACGGACAGACCCACATTAATCGCCGGACGGATTCCTTTAAAGAACAGGCTTGTTTCAAGGAAAATCTGGCCATCTGTAATCGAGATCACATTGGTTGGAATATAAGCGGATACGTCTCCGGCCTGTGTTTCCACAACAGGAAGCGCTGTCAGGGAACCCGCGCCAAGTTCATCATTCATTTTCGCGGCGCGCTCCAGAAGACGGGAGTGAATGTAAAATACATCCCCGGGATAGGCTTCGCGGCCTGGTGGGCGGCGGAGCAGCAGGGACATCTGGCGATAGGCTGTTGCTTGCTTGGATAAATCGTCATAAACAGCCAGCGCGTGCAGACCGTTATCACGGAACCACTCGCCGATCGTGCAACCGCAATAAGGCGCCAGAAACTGCATCGGTGCCGGATCGGAGGCTGTTGCGGCGACAACAACGGAATATTCCATCGCGCCTTGCTCTTCCAGCTCTTTGACAAGTTGCGCAACTGTCGAGCGTTTTTGTCCGATGGCAAC
Organism: Alphaproteobacteria bacterium CG_4_9_14_3_um_filter_47_13; assembly: GCA_002789675.1. Classification (GTDB taxonomy): domain Bacteria; phylum Pseudomonadota; class Alphaproteobacteria; order Micavibrionales; family Micavibrionaceae; genus UM-FILTER-47-13. The sequence continues at coordinate 5,461 of PFTR01000162.1, forward strand.
ATAGATGCAATAAAGGTGGTCTTTCTCGTTTTCAGAGCTGTTAAAATTTTTCTGATTGATAATCGTATCAATGGCCACAGCCGTTTTTCCGGTCTGGCGATCGCCGATAATCAGTTCACGTTGGCCACGGCCTACGGGAACGAGTGCATCAAGGGCTTTCAGGCCTGTCTGCATGGGTTCATGCACTGATTTACGCGGAATAATACCGGGAGCTTTCGTTTCGACCAGACGATGCTCTTTGGCTTTGATTGGCCCTTTGCCGTCAATAGGATTCCCCAGGGCGTCAACAACGCGTCCCAGCAATTCTCTGCCAACGGGAACCTGCACAATTTCTCCTGTCCGGCGGACAATGTCGCCTTCTTTAATATCACGGTCATCACCAAAAATAACGATCCCGACATTATCGGTTTCAAGGTTCAGCGCCATCCCCTTGATTCCGCCCGGAAACTCAACCATTTCTCCGGCACGAACCTGATCCAGACCGTAAACCCGTGCGACCCCATCACCAACGGAGAGTACCTGCCCAATTTCGGCAACATCGGCCTGGGCACCAAATTCGGCAATCTGTTTCTTGAGAATTTCAGATATTTCTGCGGCTCTGATTTCCATATTTTTATTTTCCTCTTTTCGGCGTTAATTTTTTATTTTGTTAGAATACGAAGAAAAGATTCCCATATTAAAATTTTTATCCAACTTCTTTTAGATGCGTTCTATTTTCATTCGATCCGGCACTCATTGTACGTTGCAGTCTTTCCAGCTTACGGCGTACCGAATCATCAATCATGCGGGAGCCGATAGTAACAATCATACCACCAAGAAGATCTTTATTAACTTGTACATCCAGAGTCACATGGGTTCCCATGGATTTAGAAAGTTGTTTTTGCAGGGCATCGGTCTGTGAGGAAGACAGCGCAATAGCGACTTCTATTTTTGCTTCTACCTCTCCGCGCCGCTTGCGCAGAGAATCCTGAAATGTTTTAATGATTTGTGGTAAGGCAGATAAACGGCGGTTATTGGTAATTACGCCGAGAAAATTTCCGGTCATTTGCTGCCATTTTGCTTTTTCAGCCAGTGCCAGAATGCCAGCAATCTGTTGCTGGCGAGCCATCAGCGGGTTTGCAATGAGTGCCTGTAAGTCGGCAGAACCCACGATCATAGCGGATAATTCCTGAAAATCTTTTTCGATTTGCGTTGTCAGTCCTGCTTTTTCTGCCATGTCCAGAAGCGCTGAAACGTAACGCGATGCCACCAGACCGGTATTTGATGATTTTGATGCCACTTGCCGCTTTCCAATATTCTCATCATGAAAAAAGTATGATTGGGTGCTAATTTAGCATATGAAAACGCACGGTGCAAGGGTTTTTCCTCTATAAAACTTCTTTAAAACCGATGCTTCCTCCAAAGGGAATTCAGGCGTTCTTCAAAAAATCCTGAATAGCGGGAATTGTATCGGCAAGCCCCTGTCTTATGATCTCTACATTTTCCGGAAAAGCATCGCATAAACGGGACGGCATGGCATTGTCCAACATCACAAAGACACCTTTATCGGTGCTGCGGCGGATCAGGCGACCATAAGCCTGACGTAATTTCAGGCGTGTCATAAGCTCGTCATAGCGGCGCCCGCCAAAGGCCTCCCGCCGTGCTTTGTGCAATAAAGAGGGGCGCGGCCACGGGACACGGTCATAAACCAGAAGCCGTAAGGACTCTCCCGGCACATCAATGCCATCCCGCACGGCATCTGTCCCGAGCAGACAAGCATGAATTTCTTCGCGGAAAATATCAACCAGTGTGCCGGTATCTATGTCATCCATATGTTGCGCGTATAGACTCAGCCCTGCTTCTTCCAGCGGCTGGATAATCCGGTTGTGCACCGCACGCAATCTTTGAATGGCGGTAAATAGTCCCAGTGCGCCGCCGCCTGCGGCTTTGAATAATTCACGGGTGGCAGCGGCCACCTGATCAAGATTATTTTTGTTTACATCATTAATGATAAAAATCCGTGTCTGTCCGGCATAATCAAAAGGCGATTTTTCGGCAAACTGCACAGGCGCATCCGTTAAGTAATCAACACCCGTCCGCTCCCGCGCCACACGCCAGTTTTCGGCGTCATCCTGCGTACTGTCGCGCAGGGTTGCCGAGGTCATGGCAATACCATGTGCAAAAGGGAGAATGCTTTTGGTAAAAGGCAGCATCGGGTCAACCCAGTGGCGATACAGGCCGATATCAACGGCCTTGCCGTCAATACGCTCAATTTCCATCCAGTCAACAAAGTTCTTGTCCTGCAAGAGTGGTTTTGTTGTTCCCGGAGACTCTGGTATTTCTTCAACAAGAGTCTCCAGCATGGCAATCCATCCGGCAAGCATTTGTTCGGCGCGCCGGTCAAGACTATTTGCCACAGAATCAAGCCTTTTCCGTGTATCGCTATCAAGTGTTTCTGCCTGATCCGATAATCTTTTTTTCAAGCGTTTCGACAGGCTTCGCATGGGCTTTTGTAACGCACGTAATTTAGATTTCAGCGCAAGTGCTGCTGTTCCTAATCCGTCAATCAAAGGCTGTGTCTGCGTTTCCAGTGAATAAGAATCATTTTGTCCTTTGGCGCGATTGAAGACCTGAGCATAAACAAGGGCTAGAAAGGCTTCCGTTTCTCCTTGCTGTGCTTTATCGCGCATTCGCCGGGACCAGCCAAAGGCAGGTAAAATCCGCGCATTGTGGAGGATGGCTTCCAGTTCCGCTTCACCTTCGGCATCACCGGCTACAAGATCTTCGGCTCTGCGTTTCAGACCCCGTGCGCGGCTTTGTCTGCCGCCTTCCGCGCCTTTGATCCAGCGCCGTAAATCATGTGTTTCCCGCGCCGTAAGATGTCCTGCAAAAGCACTGTCGGCTGCATCGAACAGATGGTGCGCTTCATCAAAGACGTAGCGCTGTGGTAGCGGGTCATCAAGACTGGCGCTGGCGGCCTTGACCATGACAAGCGCATGATTGGCAACCACAATTTCCGCATGTTGCGCTTTGCGTACCGTGCGCTCGACAAAGCAGCGATGGTAATGGTCGCATGCGGAATAGATGCACTCTCCGCGTTTGTCGGCCAGACCAAGCGTATATTGCCAGCCAAGCAAACCTGTGAGCCAGCCGGGGAAATCTCCTCCCTGCAGATCACCATTGCGGCTTGCCTCCGCCCACCGTGCCATAATTCCGGCGGCGACAATCTGATCTGAATTTTTTGCCAGTGCCGCCCCTGCCACAATATCTTCCATATTGAGAAGGCACAGATAATTTTCTCGTCCTTTACGGATTGTAATCTTGGCATTCTTGACATCAGGATGCGGGAACAGGCGATCCAGCTCCTGATCAATCTGCCGCTGTAAATTTTTTGTATAAGTCGAGATCCATACAGTGCCTTTGTTTTTTTCTGCCCAGACACTGGCAGGCGCAAGATAACCAAGCGTTTTCCCTACCCCTGTGCCGGCTTCAGCCAGAACGATGTGAGGCGGAAAAGACTGTCCCTCTTCCGTTTCTCCAATACCCAGGGGTGCAAAAGCAGCTGTCATTTTAGCAGCATAGTCGCGCTGTTGCCCCCGTATTTCGGCATCATCTCCTAAAATCTCGGCGAGCCGCGCACGGCTTTCCTCTTCTGTTACAGGGTCATGAGCCGGCGGGGAGGGGGGGGCCTGTTCGCTCCATTCCGGCATATATTTCCAGATATTCAGCGCAACTTTGCCCATCACAGGCAGCGCCGGATCGTATTCTTCGCCCAGTGCCTGACAGACAAAAGGTGTCCATGGCCAGCCCTGACCATTTTTTCCCATGGCTCTGGCAATTTCCAGTGGACTGGCTTTTTTTTCGGCGCGGGGCTCTTTTTGTAAATCGGATAGCAGCGCCTGTGCTGCTTCGGCCAAAGTTAATGGTGTGTCCTCAAAACTGGCCGGCAGCGTTAGTCCTAGCGTCTTGGCCAGTCCGAACGGGGTCGGTACGCAAAAAACCGCAGGATGAACAAATGCAAAAAGCTCAAGCAGATCAAATGCTAATAATGTCTCTGTCTCAAGCCGTTTTTGCGTATAGGGGGCATGGCAAACCATGACCGGTTTTTTATAAATCTGTTTTTTTGCCTGTGCATGGGAGAGTGTCTGTAACTCTCCATCCACCGTTAATAAAACGGCGTGACGTGTATTGACACATAATACCGGAATGGCAGGCAGACTTATCGCCGGAAGTTCCTGTTTTTGTATGGATGAGGCTGTCATTTATAAGACATAGCATCCAAACAAACCCTTGTCATCAAAAGCTGCAGTACTTCATTCCTGTTCCAGAAAGACAGACTCTTCATCTTCCTTCTGTAAATCTTTATCATCTGCCTGTCCCTCGTTGCCAGCGGCCGGTTCAATCATGATAACATCCGCAGGATCAGGAGCCGGATCACTAAAACCCGGATGGCTTGTGCCGGAGAACAAAGAAGAGCCAAAACCGCTATGGTTTCTTTCGAACGCTGTTTCTTGCGCGAAAACAGGGTTTATAACCCATAATGCCAGACAGAATACCGGAATAAAATATTTCATAATAATGTATAACCTCTTATAGAACCCTCTGCAAAAGACTGTAAAAATCCTGTAGAATCATTTCATGCAAACGAGCATGAGGTACAAAATGAAAATGAAGAAG
>PFTR01000074.1 GCA_002789675.1 Alphaproteobacteria bacterium CG_4_9_14_3_um_filter_47_13
TGAAAAAAGCGCGGCAATCCAGAGCTGTTGCCGGATTTCTTCGTCGTTAACACTCCTCGCAATGACATTTTTTGAATTAATTTAAATAATTATAAATTCAGCTATAGGCTGCTCCCCTAATCCTCCATTTTAAAACAAGGAGATACAGGAAAATAAAATAGTAAAGATACACTTCTTCAACTTCGCTGATACGCTCAAACAAAATGATATGCATAGCGCCGGAAACTTCATCCAGGATTTTCAGGACGACCAGAGTTCCGGCTATCACAGCAAGAACGGCAGGAGGATAAATAACCGCAAACTGATCGGGCAAAAAACCCTGTTTGTATTTGCGAAGAAGCGGAATAATAAGGCCACCTGTCAAAACACCGATCTCCAGTAGAATACGCGGTTTCTGATCAAGCCAGCTTGAAGTATTATGAAAGTTTATTTCTTTCTGGTCATTTACAGCCGCCCAGAATTCCGGCGTTGTCCAGTCCATAAAATGCTGTCCCCAGCTTATCTCCTCGCCGGCGACATAAAAACAACCGGCACAGGCCACAAAAAGCCACACCCTCAGCCATTTGGGCCATTTCTTTTTATCCATTTGAAACAGAGTCCAGAGCGCGATAACGAATGCGCTGGAAATTGCTGCAAACTGAAGCAGTTCATGCGGCCCATTTTCACTATGAAGCTGCGACAAAACAGCCGGATCAAGAGACATCTCAAGAATAATCTGGATCACCATAAACAGCGCAGGAATCCACAACCACCAGAATTTATTTATCTCATAAGGTTTCGCAAACATTTTATTTTTTCCTGTGACTCTGTTTTATTAACGCTCTATTAAGCTTTATCCCCCTAAAATTCTTTATTATGGATAATAATAAAACCAAAGGATAACACTATGACTCTTGTACCGACTGATTTGATATTTTCACAGCAAAATTTTCAGACTTACTTCCCTTTGAGCAATGGCAGGATTGTCATTGCCGGTGGAAAAAGACCGGGACAAACGGCAGCTCTGGCACGTTATAACATCTTTGCGAGCAAAGAAGGACGAAAACATGTCATAGAGCTTGGCTATGGCATTGTCCCGACCCGGGCAAAAATACCGAAAGATTACCCTCTGCTCCTGCCAAAACTGGATTCTGAACTAGGTCGCTTTAATATTGACGGCAATATTAACAATATTCTGATTTTAAAGTTCAGGGAAACCACAGACCACAAATTGTTACTTTATAAAATAAGAAATTTTAATGCGCCTTGCGAGATTAAAGTCGGAGAAGGAAAAAATGAAAAACTGGCGCTCGCGGTGCTGGATATCGTTCATTTGCGCCTTGAAGAGATCCTCAAAAACCAGATCAATGCCAAACAGCCCCCGCAGGTTATGATTGGACTCATCCACCATGCTATTGAAATGCGCATCGGGCATAAGTTACGGCAAAAAGCTATTTGTTAAAACGGGTTCTTCCTGATTACGGCGTCTTGTCCTGAAACGCACATAAATCCCGAACAAGACAATCCGGGCATTTTGGTTTTCGTGCCACACAAATATAGCGACCATGCAAAATCAACCAGTGATGGGCATGAAGTTTAAATTCATCAGGAATAACTTTTTCCAGCGCGGCCTCGACTTTGTCCGGCGTATTCCCCGGCGCCATTCCCGTACGGTTCGCAACACGAAAGATATGAGTATCAACGGCAATTGTCGGCTCTCCAAAGGCCATATTCAAAACAACATTCGCCGTTTTTCTGCCCACCCCCGGAAGCCTGACCAATGCCTCCCGATCACGGGGAACCCTGCCATGATGCTCCTCTATTAAAATCCTTGAAAGAGCGATAATATTTTTTGCCTTGCCATTAAAAAGGCCGATCGTTTTGATATAATCCCGAACCCTGTCTTCACCAAGCGCAAGCATTTTTTCCGGCGTATCCGCAGCAGCGAACAAGGCAGGCGTGGCCTTATTCACGCCCTTATCTGTCGCCTGCGCCGATAACACGACAGCAACAAGCAGAGTAAAAGGACTGGTATGGAACAGCTCCCCTTCCGGTGCGGGATTTTTTTGCCGCAAGCGACTGAAAAACTCATGGATTTCACTTTGTTTCATCTTGATCCGCTATTAGAGAGGAACTTTAAAAATACTGGTATGAGCGGAAGCCCCTTTATGTGTTCCGTTAGCACTTCCATTCAGCCCTGCACAGGATGACAATAAAAAGACTAAAACCAGAAAAACTAAAATTTTTAAAAAACTTTTTCTCATAACCCGGATAAAATACACGCAATAAAGTATATTTTAAAGGATTCTATTGTACCCCGGGCGCGGCTTCCGCCCGATGTATATTTCCCTAACACATGATAGTCGCATTTCCAAAAGAAAAACGGCTCGCAAAAACGAGCCGTTTTATGAACTGTCTTTGTTATTTTATGGTTAGCGCTGGTTCATAAAATGAAGAATATACTGAAACAGGGCAATAAAGCTTATATAAAGCGTCAGAGCGGCGCTCCATCCCATACGGCTATTGGCATCATCACCGGCGGCAGGATGATACATCTCCTTCATGGCCTGCGTCTGCCAGGCGGTTATGCCCGAGAAAGCCAGAATACCCACGGCTGAAATCAGATCAAAAATACCTTCTGACTTAAAAATAAAGCCATTGAGCAGACTCATAATCAAAACACCCCAGACTCCCATAACCGCAAAACTCATGAGACCATCCAGATTCTTTTTCGTCGTATAGCCAAAAATACTAAGACCCGCGAACATACCTGCGGCAACAAAGAAAGCACGGAAAATCGTTTCATGCGTAAATGCAAATAAAATCACGGAAAAGCTGATGCCATAAAGGACACTGACGGCAAAGAACGAAATTCGCAGCTTTGCCGGTGTCATTGTCATCGGATTAAAGCCAAACCACACAACAGCCAACGGTGCAAACATCACAACATACACAATCGGCGCCGTCATGAAAAAGCCCATCAAGGCTGGTGTTGCTGCAACGAAATAGGCTGTCAAAGCCGTTACCAGCACCCCTGCCGTCATGCGGTTATAGATACGCTGCATATGCGAACGAAGCCCGGCATCGTAGACCGTGGCCGTACTGCGTGTCCGGGAATTTATATGATCAGGTTGCATTAATATTTCTCCACTATAGTTAACTGTTCCAGCTTCTCAAAAAGTGAAAAGCTGCTACACTCTTATATAATCTATTCTAACGTTTTTCAAAGGATTTAGGAAATTTTATTGAAACAATTTTATGAAGCAATAGACATCCTGTCTTAAAATTCATATAATAGAAGAATAAGGACGGACAGATTCATCTGTCGCTTAAGTCCTGTATTTCGTGTTTGATATTCATCCGAGTGGTTTTTATGGCTTTTTTTGTAACGTCCAGAACAAAAAACTCTTTCTCTGATTTAAGTTTAAAATTTTTATTGGCCTTCGCATTTTTTGTTTTTGGTCTGTCCTGTCTTACACCGCCTCCCGCTCTGGCAAACGGAAACCCTCGTTATGCCTCTATTGTGATGGACGCAGAAAGTGGCCGGATCCTGCATGAGCGCTACGCCGATAAATCCTTGCATCCGGCCTCACTCGTCAAAATGATGACGCTTCTTATGGCCTTTGAAGCTATCGAAAAAGGAGAGATTTCCTTACGTGACCGCATTACAGTCTCAAAATATGCCACGACCATGATTCCCAGCAAACTTGATTTGCCGGCAGGATCGACCATCCGTGTTGAGGATGCCATTTACGCCCTTGTCACAAAATCAGCCAATGATATCGCTGTAGCAATCGGTGAGAAAATAGGCGGCTCAGAAAGCCGTTTTGCCGATCAGATGACAAAGCGGGCGCATGAAATAGGCATGAACCGCACCTATTTCAAAAATGCCTCGGGGCTTCATCATCCCGGACAGGTCTCGTCCGCACGGGACATGGCAAAACTCGGGCAGTTTATCATAAGAAATTATCCTAAATATTATGATTATTTTTCAACGCGTAATTTCACATACATGGGAAAAAGCTATCATAATCATAACCGTTTGATGGAATCCTATCCAGGTATGGACGGGTTTAAAACAGGCTATATCGGTGCTTCCGGCTTTAACCTTGTCGCTTCGGTCAAGCGCAATAACAACCGTTTAATCGGGGTTGTCTTCGGCGGACAGACAGCAAGCTCCCGTAATGCCCATATGAAACAGCTCCTTGACCAGAGCTTTAAGGAACTTGATGACATTCTGGTGGCAAAATCCATGCCGATTCCCGAACACAAACCGAAAAAACTGACCCGGCTTTCCGCTCTTGCACCACAGGACAATATCGAAGATATGGGAAAATGGGCCGATCTGAACCCGATGCTTCAGAACAAGGCTTTTCAGGCTCTGATTGGGGAAGGAGATTATGATCCTGCAGAAACCAGACGTTTCGAAACAGGATTACTGGCTGTCGCCGCAGTCAAAGGTGTTTACGATGACCAGAATACACAGGAAACAGCAACACCCGCCCTCACCTCCCGCCGCACCGGTAACTGGTCTATTCAGGTCGGCGCTTTTGAAAGCCGTGTCAAAACAGACAAAGCCATCAAAATCGCCCAGCAATCATTACAGGGCGAACTGGCACAGGCCTCTGCGGTCATTGTACCGCTCCGCACACAAAAAGGCTGGCTATTCCGTGGCCGTCTTGATGGTTACAGCAAAGATGAGGCTCTGCGCGCCTGCGCCCAACTGAAAAAAGACTGCCTGCCGATTTCTCCGCAGGCTCACTGAAATGGACGGCAAGAGACAGGATCATTCCCCAAACAGTGAATCCGGCAATGTTATTTTCTTTATTCTGCTGGCTATTGTTCTGATCGGTCTTGTCACTGTGGCGCTTCGATCCGGCGGAGACGGTAACAATATTGACAGGGAAAGAGTTGTCATTCGTGCCTCGGAAGTCCGGCAATATGCCAGCGAGCTGGAACGCGGGGTTGCTTTCATCATGCAGGATGGCGCGAGCGAATCAGAGATCCGTTTCGCCAGCAGTGCCACCGATGTCTACGGCGACATCAGCGACACCCCGACAAGACAGGTTTTCAGCGAAAACGGGGGCGGCGTAAGCTATAGACTTCCCCCTCCGGATATCAGCAGTGCGCCGCATTGGGAGTTTTACGGCCATACCCATTTGCCCGATGTCGGAACAGCCGCCCCAGAATTGATTGCTGTCCTGCCGCTTGTAACACTGGAGTTTTGCCAGAAAATTAATGCCATCAACAGCTATAACTCCGCAACCCAGCCCCTTGATAATACAGGAGATTGCCTGAATGCGGGCGTTGCAAACCGTTTTAAAACTGGAAATCTCTATTCAACAGACGCCGGAATCGACACCGTCAATGAAGCCACATTCACCGTCAAGCCCTCCATGGAAGGCTGTGTCCAGTGCGCCGGAAACTATCATTTCTTTCATGTGCTTATGGCGCGCTAAGCGGCACAGTTTTCGTCTTGTTTACCACAAGAGACGTGTCCGTTTTTGCCTCCCACTCCCGCCCTGATTTTTCCAGATCATGGATAATATTGGCTGCGGCATGAAATGCGGCAAGAGAACTTGATGCAAAACTCTCCATATATTCAAGTATAAGGCGGGGAAAGCTGATTTTCAAAGAGGGTGTATCTACAATTTTCTCCGCTGTCTCTGCCACAGCCACCGCAGCCGTCACCTCAAAAGCAATATCCTTGCTTGCGGCCATACTGGTTTCCACAGCACATGTTATAACATCGCGCCCCAGATCTCTTTTTACCTCCTGTGACGCACTCCCTATATGCACAACCCCTTCTTCCAGAAGATGACACTCCTGCGCCAGAGCCGCAAATTTTTCCCTCAAAATATCCTTGTTCACCCGGCTTCTCTACACATCTATTAAAAATGTTTTTTGTAACTTATATATTTACATACTCTATAACAGAGATAATACTATATATATCTATATAAGAACACAAGAGAAATAGTTTGTTTTCCTATTCCACCGTCACCGATTTTGCCAGATTGCGGGGCTGGTCGACATCGGTTCCTTTGGCGACGGCGATGTAATAGGCCAGAAGCTGCATGGGGATGGTATAAAGGATAGGCATCACGAACGGATGAACATCGCCGAGTGTGATGACCCAGCCAGAACTTTTTTCAAGTTTTTTTGTCCCTTCCGCATCGGAGACCAAAAGAATTTTTCCACCTCGCGCAACCGTTTCCTGAATGTTCGAGGCCGCTTTTTCAAACAGGGAATCTTTCCCCGGTGCGAGAACAACGACGGGGACATTTTCGTCAATCAGCGCAATCGGCCCGTGTTTCATTTCTCCGGCGGCATAGCCTTCAGCATGGATATAAGAAATTTCCTTGAGCTTGAGCGCCCCTTCCATTGCCACAGGATAAAGAGACCCGCGCCCGAAATACAGCATATCACGCGCATCAAAAAGAGCGCGGGCGATTTCCTGAATACGGGTTTCACTGTCATTCAGAACAGCGGCAACCTGACGAGGGAGATGACGCAGAGCCTCTGCCATTTCCATCTCCTGCGCCTCGTCAACCGCACCTGTCCGCACTGCCAGCGCCAGCGTTAGACACGCCAGCGTTGTCAGTTGCGTGGTAAAAGCCTTGGTCGAGGCCACACCGATCTCGGGACCCGCCAGCGTATGCAGAACAAAATCGGATTCCCGCTCAATCGTGCTTTCAATGGTATTCACAATAGAAAGAATGGTCTGCTTCTGTTTTTTACAGTAACGCAGTGCCTCCAGCGTATCGAGTGTTTCGCCGGACTGCGAGACAAATAACGCCATTCCATTTTCCGGCATAGGTGCTTCGCGATAGCGAAACTCGGAAGCAATATCAATTTCGCACGGCAGTTTCGCAATCTGTTCAAACCAGTATTTGGCAACCATACAGGCATAAAAAGCCGTACCACATGCCACCAGAGTCAAACGGGGAGCCTGCTCCAGCGCTACCAGAATATCTTCGGGCATGTGAATTTGTCCTGTGGCAGGATTGATAAAGCTGTTGAGCGTATCGCCGATTACAGCGGGCTGCTCGTGAATTTCCTTGAGCATAAAATGGCGGTAAGCCCCTTTTCCTGCTGCGGCGCCGGACTGTGCGGTGATACGAATCTCACGCTGCACTTCCTTATTGTCATTGGTAAAAATTCTGGCGCCCTCACGGGTCACATGGACGCGGTCACCATCTTCCAGAAAACATATTTTCTTTGTCAGAGGCGCAAGAGCATAAGAATCAGAAGCCACATACATTTCCCTGTCACCATAACCAATCGCCAGCGGTGTTCCCTGCCGCGCTCCGATCATCAGATTATGCTCGCCCGCAAAAATCAGCGCCAGAGAAAACGCGCCTTCCAGACGATCAAGAGAGGCATTCGTTGCCTCGACCGGACTCATGCCCTGTTTCAGATAATGCGTCACCAGATGTGCAATCACTTCCGTATCGGTCTCTGTTTCAAAACGGCATTGCAGCGTTTCCAGTTCCTCTTTCAGAGCGCCATAATTCTCGATGATCCCGTTATGCACAACAGCCACTTTTTCCGTGGCATGAGGATGGGCGTTATCTTCTGTCGGCGCACCATGTGTTGCCCAGCGCGTATGACCAATGCCGATCGTTCCGGCCAACGGCTGCTTTTCAAGTCTGGCCTCCAGATTGGCCAGTTTCCCCGGGGCGCGGCAGCGCGTAATATGGCCGTTACTTAATGTCGCCACACCGGCACTGTCATAGCCGCGATACTCAAGACGCTTTAGCCCTTCAACAAGCAAAGGGGTGACATCCTTTTCACCTAAAATTCCGATAATTCCGCACATTAAAATATTCCTGCTGTTGCTGATGTTTCTATTTCTTTTTATCCCGCCAGATTGCCGCCCAGCCTTCATGGATCACCGGTTTTTCCCGCGCCACCGCCAGCGCATCAGCAGGAACATCTTTTGTAATACTGCTACCGGCAGCAACATAAGCGCCTTCGCCTATCTCAACTGGTGCAATAAGATTGACATTGCTGCCGATCATTGCGCCAGATCCTACGACTGTGCGGTGTTTTTTAAATCCGTCATAATTAACAGTAATCGCGCCGCAGGAAAAATTCACATCCGCGCCGATATCGGCATCGCCGATATAAGCCAGATGCCCTGCTTTCACACCGGCATCCAGAACCGAATTCTTGATTTCCACAAAATTTCCGATTTTGCATTTTTCTCCAAGAACCGCGCCTGGACGCAACCGCGCAAACGGCCCTACGGCACATTTCTGCGCGATCACTGCGCCTTCGAAATGAGAGAACGCTTTTATATGAACATGGTTGGCAATTTTAACACCCGTTCCAAAAAAGACATGCGGCTCGATAAGCACATCCTGCCCGATTTTTGTATCCCATGAAAAATAGACACTCTCCGGATCAAGCAGCGTTGCGCCGTTTTCCATTGCCGCCCTGCGCAATTTCTGCTGCACAATATGTTCCAGAACCGCAAGATCTGTACGGGAATTAAAACCACGCACTTCGTCAAGAGAACCGGTCACATGAACACGGGTTTTCAAACCTTCTTTCGCCGCAATCGCGGGAAGGTCGGTAATATAATATTCATTCTGGGCATTCTGGCAGTCGATAGCCTCTACCCAGCCGGAAATTTTTTCTCCGTCAACACAAAAAGCCCCGACATTGCATATCTTAAGGGCGCGTTCTTCTGCCGTGCAATCCCTGTCCTCGACAATGCGGGAGACCGTATTTTCTTCTTCCAGAATAAGACGCCCATAGGCCGGAGGCTCGGGAAATGATGCCCCCAGAACAGACAAACCTGTTTTCATATCCTGATGACGCGCTTTGACCAGTTCCCGAAGTGTCTCCGTAGAAACCAGCGGCATATCACCGAGCAGAATTAGAACATCTCCCGAAAACCCCGCGAGCGCGGGCAGCGCTGCCCTGACCGCATCAGCGGTTCCGCGTGCCTGCTCCTGTACAACACTTATATGGGGCTGTACGGCATCCGCAAGCGTTTTCCCGTCAGGACTTGTGACAACGATAACTCTATCCACGTTCAAAGGCGCAACCTGCTCCAGAATCCAGCCAATAACAGGCCGCCCTGCCAGAGAGTGCATGGCTTTGGGCAAAGCGGATTTCATCCGCTTGCCCTGTCCGGCAGCCAGAATAATACAGGCAACCGACTTTTCCAGCGATGTCACATCACCCACGATTACTTCATCCTCCAGATTTTATCCGACAATGGCATAATTCCGCCGAAAGAAACAAATCACATCATATTTCGCTGTGTTACAGGAATTATACTAAATTTCTAACTCTGTTTCCGTAGCAGCCACAAGGCTGCAATAAAAAATCCTTTTGAAAAAGGCAGGATTATTAATGCCAGAAAAACTGTACCCAAACCAGCCACCACCATTTCAAGATAAAGCGAGTTATATCCTGTGTGCTCCATATGCAGGATTGAAATCACCACAATATGCCCGACAATAAGAATTGTCAGCCATGCCGGCCCGTCATCGGCACGAAGGCCAGAAAGATTTTCGGCGCAATGCGAACATACATCCTGTTGTTTCAGATAGGATTTAAAAAGTTTTCCGATACCACAGCGTGGACATTTCAATCGCAGGCCATGCAATAAGGTATGAAAAGTTCCAGAAGTCATTTCAGTCATGAAAATAAAATAGAATATTCCGGTCGTTTCGTCATCCTGTTTCTTTTCAGAAAAAAGGCAGAAAGCACCTGCACAGTACTTTCTGCCTTTTAGTTTTGTAAGATTATCCAAACATGCCTAGCATTCTGGCACTATGCGCTAGCTCACGCTCAATGCTCTCCATAACACCAAGAACACTTTCTGTAATAAAGTTATCCGAAGAGTTTTCCTCTCTGGATAAATGCATCAGGGCATGTAAATGTGCCAGATGGGTCTGGCATCGTTCGATAGATAGTTTCCCAACAATCGCAATACTGGGATTATTTATTTCAATAGTACTCATGTTTTAGTCTCCACACACATATAGCCAAGATCATATAAATTGATTATATTATAAAGATGACTTATTCATCCGATTTTCGCCGTAAAGTCTTATCTGTCCGC
>PFTR01000148.1 GCA_002789675.1 Alphaproteobacteria bacterium CG_4_9_14_3_um_filter_47_13
CGTAAATAACGGAACAAATATAAAAATGAATTTTTTTTAAAAAATCTATTATTTCCTTAGGGGGTATTTACTTTTATACTCTAGTATAGAAAGTAGAGAATACATATAATTAACAGGAATCGTCTTTCAGGCATTCGTCATGAGACTTAAATCTTTTTACGCAACCACAGCAACAGAGGCCATGAAAATGGTCAGGGAAACATTAGGGGAAGATGCCATTATTGTTGCCACCCGCGAAGAAAAAGGCGCGAAAGGCGGTGTCCGTGTGACGGCTGCTGTGGAACAACATGACTTTCATAATGACTTCAATCCCGCCGATCCTGAAAAAGACTGGGTATATGGTGATGACGGAGATGAAGAAAGCGCGGTTATTGAAAAACTGACCGATGTCATGCTCCGGCACTCCGTGCCCGAGGAAGTAACGGATCAGGTCATCTCCTGCGCAACAGTTATCGGACTGGAGCAGGCAGAAATTGCTCTTATCGCTGCACTGGAGCATTTATTTGCATTCCGTCCCCTCCCCCAAAAGCCAACACGCACAGCCTGTATGCTGGTAGGCCCTCCCGGTGCCGGCAAAACACTGGCTGTGGCCAAACTGGCCGCACGCGCCGTGATGAATAATATGAATGTCGGTGTTATTTCAACGGATACCCTGCGTGCGGGCGGGATCGAACAACTTTCTGCTTTTACAAAACTGATGAATATCGACCTGAAAAAAGCCGCAAACCCCAAGCAGCTTCGTGACTGTCTGGAGCATTTCAGCCATGCCGACCAGATTTTCATTGATACAGGGGGACTTAATCCCTTCGAATCCGAAGAAATGCGCAACCTTGCCCGTATGATTTCGATGGGAGATATCTCGCCCATTCTCGCAATGCCCGCAGGAACCGACGCCGAAGAATGCGGAGAAATCGCCCGGATTTATGCAACGCTTGGCGTTACCTCCATGATTCCGACCCGTCTTGATATTTCACGGCGCTTGGGGGGACTGCTCTCTGCCGCCCATTATGGCGGTCTGATCTTTGCAGATGCCAGCAAGACCCCGAAAGTTGCCGATGGCCTGATAGCACTGACCCCACAGAGTCTGGCACGGTTACTAATGCCTGAAGCTATAAAAAAACATGGAAATTCAAAAACAGACCTTCAAAGAAAACAAATGGTTAATGCAGGATAGATGCTATGAACGATACAATCATGACAAGCGATAAGAAACCGGTTGAAACGCCCAAAGCGCCTATTTTCCGGCGCGGGAAAAATGTCGTTGCCGTTGCAAGCGGCAAAGGCGGCGTTGGAAAGACATGGTTTTCAATCACGCTATCCCATGCGCTGGCACGGGCCGGTAAAAAAGTCCTGCTTTTTGACGGGGATCTCGGGCTTGCCAATGTTGATGTGCAACTGGGTCTAATGGCCAAACGTGATTTGAACGACGTCATCCGGGGTCGTTTAAGCCTTGATAAGGTGATCCAGCGTTACGAAGAAGGCGGCTTTGATATTATCGCCGGACGCTCTGGTCAGGCCTCCCTTTCGGCACTGCCGAGCCAGCGTCTGACAATGCTGCGTGACCAGTTGCTGGAAGTTGCGGAAAAATATGACATTGTAGTTGTTGATCTGGGAG
This sequence comes from Alphaproteobacteria bacterium CG_4_9_14_3_um_filter_47_13, assembly GCA_002789675.1. Lineage (GTDB taxonomy): Bacteria > Pseudomonadota > Alphaproteobacteria > Micavibrionales > Micavibrionaceae > UM-FILTER-47-13. Next base: position 1,616 of record PFTR01000148.1, read on the forward strand.
CCGGCGTTGACCGTACCGTGCGTATGATGTCGGCTTCGGCAACACGGACGCTTTTAATCACAACGGACGAACCAACATCGCTCACCGATGCCTATGCCTTCATCAAACTCGGAAATGCCGCCGGTATGTCAAAAAATGTCAGCATCGTTGTCAATATGGCACCGAGTAACTCTGAAGGCGAGAAAACCTATAAAACTCTTCTGAAAGCCTGCGAAAACTTTTTACGTTTAAGCCCTCCGATAGCGGGCATGATCAGCCTTGACCCAAGGGTAAAAGACTCGATCCGCCACCAGACCCCCATTCTCACCCGCTCCCCCAACACCGATGCCGCCGAAGATGTTGAAGATATCGCACGTTATGTAATGAAAACCCTCGCCGCCCACGAAAGAATCAAGGCAGAGGCCTGATTTTATAAACCCATCACCATTCCCCGTATCCGGCAAGCCTATAACCGAAGTTACAAATAGACACCGTCATCGCCTGAATTCATTTATGAATTCTAGAGCGATCCATATTAAAGAATGGATTTTTCTAGGATTATAACAATTCAACATTTAAAATGTTCTTTGGGTTTATCTGCACAATGACATGGCCAGCGGCAGGAACATGACATACTATTTTTTACCTTATATCCTGTTTCATCCAGAGCAAGAGAGGGCATCAGATCATCCTCTCTACCCAAAAAAGCTATCCTGACAATCTTCGATAGCGGCTCCCCTGTTTCCAATACCAGAATATGATGCGTCATAATCCAAAACTTCCTTTTCTGACCTGCGTGGCATTATTTCAGAGTTTTTTTGACTATGTCAATAAATTTGCTTAAATTCATGGGATCTTTTGCATCACTATGATTTAATAATTCTATGACTGACTCAGGGTTTTCCGGATTGCCGCCTACACCGCCGCCAAAGGATCTTTCCTTTCCGCAGAGTCTTGCCGAATTAAAAGCTAAAATCATTGAACAGCGCAGCACACTTAAAACCGCCCATGTCCGGCAAAAAATGGAGGGCGAAATCATCCGTCACAATCCTGACGGCACAACCCGCATTCATACGGAAAAAGGCGAACTCACAGTCGAACTGCGCGGACGCACAGTTCCGCCGGAAGGAACCCGCGTTGAAATTGATATCCCGCCACAAAGGCCGGACGGGACGCCGCCGCAGCAGGTCACTATTCGTGTCATTCCCGTCACGCCGCCTCCTGTGTCAACAACAACCCTTCCACCTGAGGAACCACAACGTCTACAGCCGCAGACTTCGCCCCTTGAACGCGGAACGGCGGAAAATCTGACACGGCATGTGGCAACACTTCCGGCGGCACAGCCCCTTGAATCATTACAAGAGATTACATTACGTCCGGGGGATTTGATCCGCTTGACGCCTTTGTCTCCGGCGCAGGCTCAAAATGTAAGCCCGCCCGTTCCTGAAACAATCCAGACACAAGTAACGGCGTTGCCAACGGCGACGCAAGCACAAAAAGCCCTGCAACAACGGCTTCCTCTTCTGCAAGAGTTACACGCGCCTGCCCTGATCGTCTCCCAAACAGATCTAGCGTCTTTTTATAAGAATCTGCCGCAGATAGCACTGCCTGTCTCGCAGGGAATTCCTGAAACCTTACCCGTGACGGCGCAAACACCTGTCACACGGCTGGTGCAATATCTGTTAAAGGCCAATCATCCGGCTACGGAATTGAGTGTTCCCACCGGAACAGCCCTTGCAAATCCTTTCGATAATCCCCCTTCACCCGTTTTATTACAGCCGTCTTCCGCTCCTGCAAATGTGTTGACGCCGAAAACCCTGCAACCTGTCCTGATCCCTTTTGCAACAATTGCTCTCTCTGTTCCTAATTCGCCGGAGGCTTTTTTACTAACAACGCAAACACCGGAGCGCGCAACAATATCGCAAGCCCCATCCGTTTTTGATATCCGGATTCAAGCTGTTTTTCCGCCAACGGTTAAAATCGTTGGTAACAACGAAGCCCTTCAGACACATTCCCTATCTCCGACCGTCTTCGCACAACCCTTATTAACAGCACCTTCCGCCGGACAAATGACAGGCGAGATTACCGCACAAACGGCACAAAATCTTCCTGTCCTGTCCCTCTTTCTTCCTTTTACCAACATGACACAAAATTTTACCATCCCGTTTCAGGCCATCAATCTTCCTCCCGGCGCGCAAATTATCTTTACACCGCAACCGGAAATGAAGGGGCTGATACAAACGGGGCAAATCCTTCCGCTTGCGCCCTTTATACCACAACAGTTTTTCTCCGGTTTTTCGTGGCCGGCGATGGAAGAACTTCACCAGCTTTTGCAAAATGCCGCGCCGCAACTCGCACAGGCTTTATCAAACATCACCGCCAATGCTGCCGCGCCGGCCCGTCTTCCGGCGGCGGCGCTGTTTTTTGTCGCCGCGATCCGCTCGGGTGACCTGTCAAGCTGGCTTGGCGAAAAGACCACCGAAACCCTGCGCCGTCTCGGCAAGACAGACCTGCTCAATCGCCTGACCCGCGATCTTAACGGATTACAGCGCACAGCAACCGAACCCACGGGGCAGGACTGGCGCGCCATGGCGCTCCCGATGACGGGGCATGAGGAGCTTCATAAAATGATGCTCTATTATCGGCATGATGAGGACAAAAATGATAAAGAAAACGATCGCAAACGCGGCACCCGTTTTATTTTTGACCTCCATCTCAACCGCATGGGCGATGTCCAGATTGACGGGCTTTTCCGTTCCGGCCAGCTTGATCTGATCCTGCGCACCGCAGCCCCGCTCAGCCCCTCAATGCAACAGACCATGCGCAGCACTTATCTAAACGCACTGGAACAGACCAGCCTGACCGGGGAACTTTCGTTTCAGAATAAACCGGATCAGTTCGTAAAAGTCACGCTTCCCCACGCAAAAGAAATATTTTCGGCTTAACCCTGCATCCGCTCCATCACGGCTGAATTTTCCTCGCTTTTGCCTTTTAATTCGCGCTGTACCCCGTCGAGCTTATCAAGAAGTGCCTTATCAACGCTGCGAAAATCAAGAATGCGGCGCTGGAATTCTTTTGAAGCCTCCTGATATTGCTTTGACAATCTGGCTTTATCTTCCTGCGCGGCAGTGAAAGATACGCCATCCTGCATGGTCAGCGCCCGCCCCTCCTGCTCCATCACATCAATCAGCCGCCGCGCAATTTTGGTAACATATTTGACGGCTTCCGTGGCATTGGATGGTAAAATCGTTTGTTCGTTATTCATGAATAATCTCCTTTGGTATCATCATAGCAAATAAATTCATTTAGGTCAGTCAAAAGACGTGCTTAAATAGCATCCATGTCAGAACCACTGCTTCAGATCAAACATCTTGATGTCAGCTTCAAAACGCCGGACGGGGTTTTCGAAGCCGTCAGGGATGCCTCTTTTGATATTGCAAAGGGGCAGACAGTGGCTCTTGTTGGCGAATCAGGTTCCGGAAAATCTGTCACTGCGCTTTCGGTTATGCAGCTTTTGCCCTATCCTCTGGCGCAGCATAGCGCGCAATCTTCCATCCTGTTTGACGGGACGGAGGAGCTTGTCCGCGCCCCTGATTCTTTTATGCGCACGGTACGCGGCAAACGGATCGGAATGATTTTTCAGGAACCGCAGAGCGCCCTGAACCCGCTCCACACCATTGAACGGCAGATCGGCGAAGTCCTGCGCCTGCATCAGGGTATGAGCAAGGAAAAAGCCCGCACCCGCATTATGGAGCTTCTTGATCTTGTCGGCCTGCCTCATATGCAGGAGCGTCTTCGCGCCTATCCGCACGAGCTTTCCGGCGGCCAGCGCCAGCGCGTGATGATTGCCATGGCTCTGGCCAACAACCCCGATATTCTCATCGCCGATGAACCGACAACCGCGCTTGACGTGACGATTCAGGCGCAGATTCTGGAACTGCTTGAAGCGCTGAAACAGAAACTGGGCATGGCTCTGCTTCTGATTACGCATGACCTGACCATTGTCGAGAAAATGGCCGATTATGTCTGCGTCATGAAAAACGGCGTGATTGTCGAGCAGAAAAATACAAAAGAACTCTTCGCCAGACCCACACATGAATACACAAAAATGCTACTCTCCGCACAGCCCAAAGGCATGGCGGTTGCGGCCAATGAAAATGCCACAGTCATTTTACGTGCCGATAACCTCAAAATATGGTTTCCCAAAAACAGGACATTCTGGGGAAAGACAAAGCACTGGGTTAAAGCGGTTGACGGTGTGAATGTCACCTGCCGCGCCGGACAGACGCTTGGTGTGGTCGGCGAGTCCGGTTCCGGTAAATCAACGCTCGGTTTTTCTCTGCTACGGCTTAACCGTATGACAGAAGGCACAATCGCCTTTAAAGACGAAGATATAACCGCCTATGGCCGTAACGACATGCTGAAGCTGCGCCGAAAAATGCAGATTGTTTTTCAGGACCCGTTTAGCGCCCTTTCTCCGCGCATGAGTATTCAGGGCATTATCGGCGAAGGTCTGAAAGTCCATTTCGGCACGATCAGCCCGAGCGAGCGCGAAGACCGCGTGGTTGCCGCGCTGCGTGATGTCGGGCTTGATCCCGACACCCGTCACCGTTATCCCCACGAATTTTCCGGCGGACAGCGCCAGCGCGTTTCCATCGCCCGCGCCATGGTTCTACAACCGGAATTTGTCGTTCTTGATGAACCCACCAGCGCCCTTGATCTGTCCGTACAGGCGCAGATTGTTGATCTCCTGCGAGGTTTACAGGAAAAATATAACCTTGCCTATCTGTTCATCAGCCACGATCTGCGCGTTGTCCGTGCCATGGCGCACGAAGTACTGGTCATGAAAGACGGAAAAATCGTAGAATCCGGCTCTACGTCAAAAATCTTTGACTCCCCCGAACAGGAATACACAAAAGATTTAATGGCCGCCGCCCTTCATCTGAAAGCAAGGCGGTAGCTACACCTGCCCCAGCGTTTTGATCTTGGCTTTGGGATAAATTTCATTCTGGGACATAACAATCGTTTGCGGGCGGAAGCGTTCAATGACCGAGCGCACATAAGGACGTAGCCCCGGCGACGTCAGCAGAACAGGCATTTCACCCTCCTGCGCCAGCCCCTCATAGGTTTCACGCACGGCATTGATGAATTCCTGTAATTTGCTCGGCGCCATAGCAAGCTGTTTTTCTTCTCCATCGCCGATAAGAGACTCCGCAAACATATGCTCCCAGTGCGAAGATAATGTGACCAGCGCGACATAACCATGAAGATTGCGGTTCTGGTCACAAATCTGGCGTGACAGACGGCTGCGCACATGTTCGGTAATAAGCATGGGATTTTTGGTATAGGCGGTAGCCTCGGACACGCCTTCCAGAATCGCGGGCATATCACGTACGGAAATACGCTCGGCAACAAGATTTTGCAGGATACGCTGCAACCCGCCCACGGTAATCTGCCCCGGAATAATATCGCTGACCAGCTTCTGGTAATCGGTCGGCATCTCGTCAAGAAGTTTGCGGGTTTCCGCATAAGACAGAAGATCGGCCATATTATCCTTGATGATCTCGGTAATATGTGTGGTGACAACAGTCGGCGCATCGACAACGGTATAGCCTTTGAAATGCGCTTCTTCGCGATATTGCTCGTCAATCCACATTGCCGGAAGGCCAAAAGTCGGCTCGATTGTATTCTCGCCAGGCAAAGTGATCGGCTCACCAGACGGATCCATACACAGCAGCATCCCCGGACGGACTTCCCCGCGTCCGATTTCAATCTCTTTCACACGCACCGTATAGGTATTGGCCGGAAGCTGAAGATTATCCTGAATCCGCACGGAAGGCAGAATATAGCCCATATCTTCTGCCAGTTGACGGCGCAGCCCCTTGATCTGGTCGGTTAGTTTCTGGCCACCATCATCCCCGCCCTGCACCAGCGGCAGCAGACCATAACCAAGCTCGAGCCGGATTGTATCCATGGCAAGCGCTTTTGAAATCGGCTCCTCGGCAGGCCGCGCCGTGCCATCGGCCTGCATCGGCTCTCCGGCCTGCTGCTTCTCGATTTTCTGCCGCCGCCAGTTCCTATAGGCAAGCCCGCCAGTAATGGCAGCCAGCACTAAAAATGGCGGTGCCGGAACATTGGGAATCAACGCCAGAAGCAGCATCAGCCCCGCCGCCATCCCGAGTGCCTTCGGGTAACGGCCAAACTGGTCAAACAGGACTTCCTGCGCCCCGCCCTCGACACCCGCTTTGGAAACAAGAAAACCGGCAGAGACCGACACAATCAGCGCCGGAATCTGGCTCACCAGCCCGTCACCAATCGTCAGGACAGTATAGGTTGCCGCCGCATCCGCCAGATTCATGCCCTGCGACGTGGTTCCGATAATAATACCGCCAATGACATTGATAAAGACAATCAGCAGCCCTGCGATAGCATCCCCGCGCACAAATTTTGCCGCACCATCCATCGCGCCGAAAAAGCCGCTTTCCTGCTCGAGCCGTGAACGGCGGGTTTTGGCTTCATCCTCGGTAATCAGTCCGGCGGACATATCGGCATCAATCGCCATCTGCTTGCCCGGCATGGCATCAAGGGCAAAACGCGCCGCGACCTCGGCAATCCTGCCCGAGCCTTTGGTGATGACAACGAAATTCACAATCACCAGAATGGCAAAAACAATCCCGCCGACGACATAGCTGTCCTGAATAATAAAACTGCCAAAGGCTTCGATAATATGCCCCGCCGCATCCGGCCCTTCATGACCACGGCTGAGGATCAGCCGCGTTGAAGCCACATTCAGCCCCAGCCGCAAGGCCGTAGCAATCAGCAGCACCGTTGGAAACGTCGAGAACTCGAGCGGTGTCAGAATAGAAATCACCAGCATCAGAATCAGCACCGAAAACGCAATCGAAATCGCCAGCCCCAGATCCAGCATCATGGTCGGGATCGGCACAAGCATAAACATCAGAATCGCAATGATCGCAAAGGCAAGCAAAAAGTTGCCACTCGCCGCCCCGCTCATAATTGATTGCGTGCGGGTCAGAGCCGAAGAAGGAACTTTTGACAAGGATTTATTGGCCATTAATACAGACAAAAGAAAACGATAACGAAACTCTTTTTATTTTACGCATGTGCGCAGCAACATGCAAACGCTATGACGTATTATCATAGGCTCGCCCCCTGCAAATCAGGGGGGCATGTCAAACCCCTTAATCAATTAACATTATTATATACACAGTATTTCCGTATGACTACAATTTTTAGTTGCTTACGATGTAACCATTACGATAAATTTATCCTATTCAAAACAAGGGTATTTATATGTTAATCGTAAAGCCGTACGGCAAAAGCTCTAAATTAGATAAAGCACCATCAAGAACTCTCATTTCAAATGATACGTCTTACGAGATTCATCATATTGCTACAATCAATCCGAACTTGGTCATTGCTCAGTGGATATCAATCATTGATAAAATTATTCCCAAACCTAAAAAAGAAAAAGAAAAAGAAGCGCCTAAGCAAGATGAATACAGGAGAATGATAGGAAATGCCGCTTGGAAGGTCATCATCGAAAAAAATCTTATTCCGGGGGAGGAGGATGAAACAGCTTTAAAGAAGATATGGGATTGGAAAATCAGCCCCTTTAAAACCAGCAAAAATTGCAACACCCCCCTTAAAAAAGGGAAATGGTACGACACTTTTGTAGAAAAAGACCAATCAATTGATGTTCATTCGGAGATCATCGCTGAAAAAATATACAGCCATCTATACGAAAACCAATATTCGATCAAAGGGGACAAGAATAAACCTCTCGGACTGATCGAGCATCGCTCCAATTCTATATCCAGAAATTACCTGAGAGAGAAAAAACATGTCACACGGAAATGGAGCAAAAGCGATGAAGAAACTTATAAATCCCAGGGCGATATAGCCGAAGCTATTTACAACTTATCGAATCAAAAGAAACCGCTCCGGTATGAAAATGCTGTGAAGGTTCTTTATGATCATTGGCCAAAAATATTTCATGATCACACTGGAAAAGTTTTGAATATAGAGGTGGTCCTACTTTGTTGGACA
>PFTR01000053.1 GCA_002789675.1 Alphaproteobacteria bacterium CG_4_9_14_3_um_filter_47_13
CAAGACCTCTTCAAAATTGAATCATTTTATGTGACGTAGGCTATATAAAACGCTGGCCAGTGTCGGTCATGAGGAAAGTGCTGCTTTGCCCGACCGTCCTCAGCCTGCGGTACCGCCCAAAAAATCGGTGACTCCTGATTATATTATCTGTCTGGAGGACGGCAAGAAGCTCAAAATGCTTAAACGCCATCTGAAAACAGCGTACGGGTTAACACCGGAAGAGTATCGGGAGCGCTGGGGATTGCCTGCCGATTATCCGATGGTGGCACCCAGTTATACCGCGCAGCGCCGTAAGCTGGCAAAAGATATTGGTCTTGGCCTTCGCAAGCGGCCATAGTTACTGGCTGAGTTCTCTGCTTCTTGTTGTGGCGGCTTTTATTGTTTCATTCAGGATATCCTGAAATTTTTCTGACATGAGGATGTCAAGAGCAGCCTGTGTTGTTCCGCCGGGGCTGGTTACATTTTCGCGAAGGACGGCTGCCGAAAGTTCCGGTTGCGCTTCGGCAAGGGCGGCGCTGCCGATGATCGTCTGCCGCGCCAGTTTCATGGAAAAACCGGGATCAAGTCCGGCCTTTTCTCCGGCCTTTGCCAGAGCTTCGATCAGATAAAAAACATAAGCGGGACCACTGCCGGATAATGCCGTAACAGCATCAAGCAGATCTTCATCCTCTACCCACGCTACCTGACCGACAGAGCGCAGGATTGTGGAGGCCTGCTCTTTCTGTATTTCATTTACAAAACCATTGGCAACGGCAACGGAAATGCCCTTGCCAATGGCGGCCGGTGTGTTGGGCATGGCACGGATGACAGCGCATCCCGCACCAAAGAAGCTTTCAAACACTGAAATCTTCTGCCCTGCAGCAATAGAAAGGACTACAGCATTTTTAGAAACAGCCGGCGCAATGGCACGGCAGACCTCGTTCATAATCTGCGGTTTCACAGCAATAATATAAAGATCGGCCTGCGGTTTTTCTTCGGTAAAACTTCCCGTATCCTTGAAATATGTAAGGGGATTTGGGGCATATTCTTTAAATTCTTCTGGCAACCCCGCCGGATCAAGCACATAAATCCTGTTCACAATCCGCGCCGCCAGCCAGCCGCGCAACATCGCACTTCCCATTTTCCCGCAGCCAATCAGGGCAATATCAAGATGCTGTTTCATAGTGTTCTTTTAGCATGGGCGCCGAAAAAAATATATAGGATTTGCCAGTAAGAAAGTCAGATAAGACCGAGGCTGGCCTGTTCGAGTTTTTTGATTTCGTCGCGGATTTTGGCGGCGTCTTCGAATTCGAGATTTCCGGCGGCCTCGAGCATCTGTTTTTCGCGTTTTTTGATGTATCTGGCAAGACCTTCAGGGGATTCCAGAGCGGTCTGTTCGACATCGGACAAGCCTTTGACTTTGGGGATCGTCAGGTGGTCGCGCTCATAGACGCTGCCCATGACATCGCCGATGTGTTTTTTGATGCTGGCGGGGGTGATATTATGTTCTTTGTTATAGGCAAGCTGTTTTTCACGGCGGCGGTCGGTTTCCTCGATGGCGGCAGCCATACTGCCGGTGATTTTATCGGCGTAGAGGATGGCTTTTGCATCCACATTCCGGGCGGCACGACCTATCGTCTGGATCAGGCTTGTCTTGCTGCGCAGGAAGCCTTCCTTGTCTGCATCCAGAATCATCACGCGCATACATTCGGGAATATCCAGCCCTTCGCGCAGCAGGTTAATCCCTACCAGAATATCAAACGTTCCCAGCCGTAAATCGCGGATAATCTCGGTGCGTTCCAGCGTATCGACATCGGAATGGAGATAGCGCACTTTCAGGCCGTTTTCCGTCAGATATTCGGTCAGGGCTTCGGCCATTTTTTTAGTCAGCGTCGTGACAAGCAGACGCCCGTTTTGTGCCACGATCTGTTTGGCCTCGCCCATCAAATCATCAACCTGATGGGTGGTCGGACGGATTTCAACGGGGGGATCGACAAGGCCGGTCGGGCGTACGATCTGCTCGGCAAAGTCTCCGCCAGCCTGTTCCATTTCCCATTCTGCCGGTGTGGCGGAAACAAAGACTGTCTGCGGACGGAATGCGTTCCATTCCTCGAATTTCAGCGGGCGGTTATCCAGCGCGGAAGGCAGGCGGAATCCATATTGCGCCAGCACGGATTTTCGTTTCTGGTCGCCATTATACATGGCGCGAAGCTGCGGGATCATGACATGGCTTTCATCAATGAACATGATGGCATCATCGGGCATATATTCGATCAGGGTCGGCGGCGGCGCGCCGGGGGCGCGGCCTGTCAGATAGCGTGAATAGTTTTCAATGCCGTTGCAAAAACCCTGTGCCTGTATCATTTCCAGATCAAACTGTGTGCGCTGGGACAGGCGCTGGGCTTCAAGAAGCATGTTGTTGGACTCGAACCAGACAAGGCGCTCTTTCAGATCCTGTTTGATTTGTTCCATGGCCTGTTTCATCGTCGGCCCGGGGGTGATGTAATGCGAATTGGCATAGATGCGCACGCTGTTCAGTCTGGCAACTTTCTGTCCGGTCAGGGCATCAAACTCCGTGATGGCCTCGATTTCGTCACCGAAAAAGGAAAAGCGCCATGCGCTGTCTGCCATGTGCGAGGGAAAGAGTTCGACTGTATCACCGCGCACTCGGAACGTGCCGCGCTCGAACGCAATATCGTTGCGGGTATAGCGTAAGGTGACAAAGCGGGTAATAAGCTCCTGCCTGTCGATCTGCTCGCCTTTTTTAATATCAACGGTCATGGCCTGATAGTCTTCCTTGCTGCCAAGACCATAGATGGAAGACACAGAGGCAACGATGATACAGTCGCGGCGCTCGAACAAGGCGCGGGTGGCGGCGTGACGCATCCGGTCAATCTGTTCGTTGACGGAAGAATCTTTTTCGATGAAGGTATCAGAACGCGCAATATAGGCTTCCGGCTGGTAATAATCGTAATAAGAAACAAAATATTCCACGGCATTATCGGGAAAAAAGCTTTTGAACTCGCCGTAAAGCTGCGCGGCTAGTGTTTTATTCGGTGCCATGACAATGGCGGGGCGCTGCATTTCCTGAATGACATGGGCAATGGTAAACGTTTTGCCTGATCCCGTAACACCAAGAAGCACCTGATCGGAAAGTCCGTCCCGGAGTCCGGTGCAAAGCTTGGCAATCGCCTGTGGCTGGTCTCCGGCCGGTTGAAAATCGGAGACAACCCGTAACGGGTGGGACATATCCGCTTCAGACGTAAAAAGCGGCTGTTTTTCGGAAGGGTGGGTCATAGGGAGGAATATAGAGCCAACGCCTCCAAAAAACCAGACAAGATTCTAATGTTATGAAAAAATACTCTGATACGTAATTTCTTTGACGGAATTCTGAAAAACCTGTACAAAACAGACATGAAAAAGTCGGCAATCGTGACATTTGGCTGTCGTTTGAACATCTATGAATCCGAGGTGATGCGCGGTCATGCGCAGAAAGCGGGTCTGGAAGATGTCGTGATTTTTAATACCTGCGCCGTGACCAAAGAAGCGGAACGGCAGGCGCGGCAAGCCATTCGTAAGGCACGGCGCAACAATCCGGATGCGAAAATCATTGTCACGGGCTGTTCGGCGCAAATTGATCCGCAAGCCTATGCTGCAATGCCGGAAGTCGATCAGGTGATGGGCAATGATCTTAAATTAAAAGCGGAAAGCTGGGGGGCGGTTCATGATGAAAAAATTCTTGTCAATGATATTATGTCCGTCAAGGAAACCGCCGGACATCTGATTGAGGGGGTGGACGGTCATGCACGGGCTTTTATGCAGGTGCAGAATGGCTGTGACCATCGCTGTACATTTTGTATTATTCCTTTTGGCCGGGGCAATTCACGCTCGGTGCCGATGGGTGTGATTGCCGAACAGTTACGGACACTGGTGGAGAGCGGTTACAGGGAAGTCGTGTTCAGTGGCGTAGATGTGACCTCCTACGGCGCGAATCTGCCGGGGCAGCCGACACTGGGGCAGATGATCCGGCGGGTTCTGGCGCTGGTTCCGGAATTGCCGCGCCTGCGCCTGTCTTCGCTTGATCCGGTAGAGATTGATGAGGATCTCTGGCGGCTGATCGAGAGCGAACCGCGTTTGATGCCGCATTTACATCTATCGTTACAGGCGGGGGACGATATGATTTTAAAACGCATGAAACGCCGCCATTTACGGCAGGATGTGATTGATGTGTGCCGCAGGGCGCGGGATCACAGGCCGGATATGGCATTTGGCGCGGATATTATCGCAGGATTCCCAACCGAAACAGAAGAAATGTTTGCGAACACTTTGAATATTATAGAAGAATGTGACTTATCCTTTCTGCATATATTTCCCTATTCGGAAAGACCGGGGACTCCGGCGGCACGGATGCCACAGGTTGCCAGGCCTTTGCGCAAGGAACGGGCCGCGCTGCTTCGGGAGGCTGGCGCCCGGCAATTGCAAAAATTTCTGAAGTCCCATCTTCAAAGTAAGCGCCAGGTCATTGTTGAAAAAGACAATATCGGGAGGACGGAGCATTTTGCCCAGGTGAAGCTTGATGGGGTGGCAGAGCAGGGAACCTTGCATAATGTTCAGATTACAGGCATTTGCGGGGATATGCTGGAAGGAACGCGGATCGTATGATAGAGCAGGAATTAAGCCCGGTCAAAGTCTATGACAGGGATTTTCACTATATGCAACTGGCGCTTGATCTGGCGGCGCAGGGTCTGGGGCGGGTGGCACCTAACCCGTCTGTAGGCTGCGTGATTGTAAAAGATGGTGTTATCGTTGGACAGGCGCGCAGTGCTGATGGGGGGCGTCCCCATGCGGAAACGCAGGCGCTGGCGCAGGCGGGAGTGCGTGCGGCTGGCGCGGATATTTATACGACACTGGAGCCCTGCGGACATTACGGTGTCACCCCGCCTTGTGTCGAGGCTCTGATTAAGGCAAAGGCAGGCCGCGTTATTATTGCGTGCCATGATCCCAATCAAAGCCAGCATCATTGTATGGAGCGATTGCAGGCCGCAGGAATTATCGTAACACAGGGTATCTGCGAAGCGGAAGCGCTGGTGCTTAATGAGGGTTTTTTTAATGTTATAACAAAGCAGCGTCCGCTGGTCACAGCAAAAATTGCCACGACACTCGATGGCAAGATTGCGACATCTAGCGGAAAAAGCAAATGGATTACCGGAGACAGCGCCCGCCGTAAAGTGCATGAGATTCGGGCTGTCCATGATGCGATACTGGTGGGAGTCGGAACGGTGCTGGCGGATGATCCGCAATTGACGGTACGTCTGGAAAATTACAATAACGATCCGGTTCGTATAATTATTGATTGTGACCTGAAGACCCCCATGACAAGCCAGATTTTGCAAAAGGGAGCGGCAGATAAAACATGGTTTTTATGTGGCTCTCATGTTACCGAAGACCGGAGAGATGATTTCCGGAATATGGGGGCAAAGCTTGTTTCGCTGGAAAGCAGATCAGGTTTTTTTGCGCCTGATGTGCTTTTGAAAGAGCTGGCGAAACAGGGGATTACAAGACTTTTTATTGAAGGCGGCGGGGTTACGTTGACAGGGTTTCTGAAAGCGGGGCTGGTTGATCGTCTTTACTGGTTTCGGGCGCCGAAACTGGTTGGGGCAGACGGGATGAACGCAATCCAGCCTCTTGGTATATATGAAATAGAAGAGGCTATTGATCTGGAACTGGAACAAAGGATTATGCTGGATAAAGATATACTGGAAGTCTGGCGTTTGGAAAGGCAGTAGGGATTATGTTTACAGGTCTTGTTTGTGATGTTGGGGATATTCTTCGCATTGAAGACAGGGGCGGGATTCGTTACGGGCGGATCCGGACAGGGCTTGATGTCAGTGCGATGAAGATCGGCGCATCAATTGCCTGTGACGGGTGCTGTCTGACGGTCGTGGATAAGGAGGCGGTGTGGTTTGGTGTCGAGATGTCCAATGAAACATTGGCAAAAACAACGTTAGGGACATGGCAGGAAGGCACGAAAGTGAATCTGGAGCAATCCTTAAAACTCGGGGACGAAATTGGTGGACACATGGTAAGTGGTCATGTGGACGGAGTGGCAATCCTCGAAAAAATTATGCCGGATGGAGAAGCATATAGATTATATTTTCAAGTACCGGAAATTCTGGAGCGCTATATTGCACCCAAAGGATCGGTGGCGCTCAACGGGATTTCCCTGACCGTGAATGAAGTGGAGGGAAACCGTTTCGTCGTGTGTATTATTCCGCATACATGGGAGGTTACAAATATAGGACTTTGCAAGCCGGAGGATAAAATCAATCTCGAAATTGATATATTAGCGCGTTATGTTGCGCGGATGCTGGGGAAATAGTGTTTTGATGAAAATAATATGGTATTATTTATTATATGATCATTTTGTAATGGAAGTTTCATGAATAAGAATGACAGGACATTGGCCGATGATTTCGGCGAAGCAGGGCGAGAGAGGCGGATTGATAAAATCTGGCTTGTCATGGGAAAGCCAGCGGAAGAGAGAATACAGGCGTTTGCTGATTTAAAGCTTCATTATAAAGAATATAAGGAAGCAACTGCTCTTATTAATAAACGTAAATTTATATGCATTCCTTTTGATCTACTGTTGCAGGAAATTATAAAACCAACGACTGATTTGTTTTCAGCAGCGCAGCGTAAGAAGCTTGTGCCACTTGCGGTACGGTTGCAAGAAAATGAAAATCTTCCAAATGAAAAAAAAGTGTCTGATTTGGCGGGTTTGAAAGAACAATATAAAAAGAGCGCCAATGCGGTTAAATTGATTGATCGTGCTGCTTTTCATTTGCCGGATGCTGCCAAAGCTCCGGAAATTTCCAATCCAAAGACAAATCTTTTTTCATCGCGTACGATTGCAGATTACCGTAATCAATATAAGATATAGGGAAGGTAGAATCATTTCCCTTTCTTTTCTTGTTGCAAGTCTTTATGCTGATTTTGTTCTCAGGGCGGGGTGTAATTCCCCACCGGCGGTTATAGTCCGCGAGCGCCTGTTTTCCTGAACAGGGTCAGCAGATCCGGTGAAAATCCGGAACCGACGGTGAAAGTCCGGATGGAAGAGAACAGAGAAAGACAAATCTCCATATTTATGGAGATTTTCCTTCTGTTTGCGCCCTGTTTTTATAGTTTGTAGCAAGCAGGAGCCATAAAATATGAATGTACCCTTTAAAACAGTTGAACTTTATAATTGCGGTGTCATGGCCTCGATTGAGGAGATTATTGAGGAAGCCCGCGCCGGACGGCTGAGCATTCTTGTTGATGATGAGGATCGTGAAAATGAAGGGGATCTGTTTGTTCCTGCCGATGCGGTGACACCCGAGATTATTAATTTTATGACCCTGTACGGGCGCGGCCTTGTCTGTTTGCCGATGGAGGGGGCGATGATTGACCGCCTTGCCTTACCAATGATGGCCGAGCGTAATACATCCCGTTTCCAGACAGCTTTTACCGTGTCGATTGAAGCCCGCGAAGGCGTGACAACAGGCATTTCCGCTTTTGATCGGGCGCATACGATTAAAACGGCGATCAATCTGGCAAGCCGTCCTGATGATCTGGCAACACCCGGTCATGTGTTTCCGCTGCGGGCGGCAGAGGGGGGGGTACTGACGCGGATCGGTCATACAGAAGCTGTTGTTGATATTGCCCGTCTTGCCGGATTTCAGGGCGCAGGTGTCCTGTGCGAGATTATGAATCGTGACGGGACAATGGCGCGGCTGCCGGATCTGATAAAATTTGCCGGCGAGTTCGGTATGAAAATCGGGAAAATATGTGATCTTGTCGAATATCGTAAGGAGAAAAATTTATGACCAGAATCCTTGTCATTGAAGCGCGATATTATAATCATATCAATGATTTTTTGTTACAGGGTATCGATAAAGCATTGAAGGACAATAAAGTTTCTTATGATATTCTGAGCGTTCCGGGGGCGCTGGAAATTCCGGCGGCGCTGAATATGGCACTTGAAAAAGGCTATGATGCCTATGTCGTGGTGGGCTGTATCATTCGCGGGGAAACCAGCCATTATGATATTGTCTGTAATGAAAGCGCGCACGGTGTTTATCAGCTTGTCCTGAAACACAAACTTGCGCTGGGCAACGCCATTCTGACGGTAGAAAATGAAGCACAGGCACTGGCACGTGCCAGACCCGATCAGAAAGACAAAGGCGGCGATGCAGCCAGAGCGGCGCTGCGGATGCTGGAGATTCAATAAAGACAAGGAGCTAAAGGCAGGATTATGACACAAAGTACCCCTGCTCAGCAGCAGGTTCATCACTTCTCTTTCAAGAGGGATCTATAAAAAATACCGTCATCTGTTGCAAAAATATTTTGGGATGGTTATGGTCGTTTTTATGAGCGATAAAAACAATAAATGGGATATCTATCACGAATATGAGGGGCTGGATAAAATCCTGACCGCGCAGAAACCGTGGAGTGATGAAGCGGGAGACCCTGTCCATGATGAAATGCTGTTCCAGCTTTTCCATCAGGTGTATGAGCTGTGGTTCAAGCAGATTCTGTTCGAGCTTGATGATGTGCAGAAGCGTTTTGCGAGCGATATTGTCGATGATCGCGATATGCAGCCGATTTTGACGTATCTGAACCGTATTGCAGAGATTTTGAAGCATGTTGTCGGAATGCTGGACATTCTTGAAACCATGCCGCCGCAGTCTTTTGTTGATTTCCGGCAATATCTTAAAACGGCAACAGGCTTTCAGAGCTGGCAATTCCGTTTGATCGAGCTGCGGCTTGGCTTGCGCCGCGAGGATAGAATTCCGGTTTTTCATGGCGAATTTGACGATGATCTGCGCGTGGAAAGCAAGCAGGCGATCAGGGATGCCGAGGCCTTTCCGAGCCTTTATGAACAGATTGATCAATGGCTTTCACGCACGCCCTTTATGAATGACGGGGATTATAAATTCTGGGAAGAATATCGCACAGCGCTTTATAAAATGTTTGACGAAAAGGAATTATTTGCACGGCAGGCGCTCTCTGGTGAAACTCTGGAAAAGGAACTTGCCGCCCTTCAGAATGGACGGCAAAAATTTGACAGTATCTTTGATGAAGATCAGCATGCCAAAGCGCAGGAAAAGGGGACATGGCGTATGTCTCTTAAGGCGCTGCAAGCGGCGCTGTTTATTACGATTTATAGCAATGAACCAGTGTTACAGGGTCCCCACCGTCTGTTACGCCTGATAACCGATATTGACGAGTTGCTGGCCGTCTGGCGCTGCCGTCATGCCCTGATGGTACAGCGTATGGTCGGGATGGGCGCGGGGACGGGAGGATCTTCCGGTTTTAGTTACCTGATGGCGACACTGGAGAAACACCGGATTTTCACCGATCTTTTTGTCTTGTCCAGTTATTTGATTCCTTC
>PFTR01000101.1:0-698 GCA_002789675.1 Alphaproteobacteria bacterium CG_4_9_14_3_um_filter_47_13
GAGGCGACTGAATCTGGAACTCTGTACGCTGCGGTTACAGCGAATGATTTAGCGAAAGTTATGAAAGATTTGCATCTTGAGGTAGATCCTAGTAAAATAAAAATAAATAAACCTATAAAGAGTTTAGGCCTTCATCAAGCTGAGTATAATATAGAGAACACAAAAGTTTGCTTTCAAGTACAAGTCGATTCTGACAATCTTAAATCCAGAGCTCAAATTTCAAAAATCAAACTAAATCCAAAATACAAATAACAAATAAGTTTTTGATTTTGGGTTTTAATATTTATAAGACTTACGCGTTTGAGCGTGAAGCACCGCTTTCAAGGGTGACCCTGGGCTTTTGTAAGTCTAACCACCTTAAAGATACAGGTCGCAGAATCCCAAAAGATTCGCATCTTCCCCGATTAGATTCAGCCCAATATCACCCTTAAAAAAATGAAACGTGTAGATTCTAATTTATCTGAAATTTAGATTTTGACATTTATATTTTTCAACTATGTCCTATCACATCAAAGCGAGAAAAGCAAGAAAATCACAAATCAAGTTCATTTTCCTTTCCGGAGGTGTAATCTCGTCTGTCGGAAAAGGTGTTGCCACCGCAGCGATTTCTACTCTTTTGGAATCTCGCGGTTACAAAGTCGCTCCGGTAAAGGCTGATATGTATTTAAACGTTGACGCTGGAACCATCCGCCCGCAGG
>PFTR01000101.1:733-32919 GCA_002789675.1 Alphaproteobacteria bacterium CG_4_9_14_3_um_filter_47_13
AGGCGCATGGAAATAGTGGCCTTTAAGAGTCCGTCCCAATACATTACAAATGATTACAGCACGAGATTAAAACCGTGAAGCCGACACTAGAAAGTTAAGAGTCTATCCCAATACATTACGAATGATTACAGAGCCTTCTAACCATAAGGCGAATAACCTTCTCTGCCTCAAAGGGATCATCACCAAATTTTTTACTTGACAAATTATGATTATTTTCCTAAAATGGTCTTGCGTATCCGAAATTATTCTCGTTTGTTTCTTTTACATAATCCGTACGTTTATTGTATTTTTTCTTTCAAAAACGACGAACGAACTGAATACTTTCCGATTTTTCCCTGAAAAAAGAGTACACCCCTCAAAAGCATCCCTGTAACAGCAGGGATCTTCTGACAAACCAGACTGGATTTCTTCCTGCGCAGGAATGCTATAGATTTGCAATCAGGCTGATACCCTAACGCCCCAGATACTCAGCGCCCTGCATCTCGATCAACCGACTGACCGTGCGCTGGAATTCAAAACCGTGGTCACGGCCCTGATAAAGCGCTTCGGGCGGCGCGTCAGCGGTCATGACAAGTTTCGCGCGCTGTTCATACAGTGCATCAATAAGGGTCATCAGACGTTTTGCCTCGTTCCGGCGGTCATATTTCAGGCGCGGAACGCCTTCCAGAAAAACAGTATGATATTGTCTGGCAATCCGCAGATAATCCTCCGCCCCCAGAGGTCTTTCGCAAAGCTGCGCAAAAGAAAAACGGGCAATACCTTTGGCAACGCAGGAAACGTCAAGGTCACGCCCCTTGATTGTCAATATCTCGTGATAGGATCTGGCATGATCGGTCAGGTGGGAAAATAAATGATCGGCCTTCTTCGTTGCCATCGCGCCCAGCGGCGTAAAATAGACACCGTCCTCGCGCAAACACTGCAGGCGATAGTCAACGGCGCCATTGAGTTCAACAACCGTAAGCCGCTCCTTTAAAAGTTCGATAAAAGGGATAAATAAAGCCCGTTGCAACCCGTCCTCGTAAAGCCTGTCCGGTGGCCAGTTGCTGGTAGCAACCACGACAACACCGTGCCTGAACAAAAATGCAAACAGCCGCCCTAAAATCATCGCATCGGCAATATCGGTAACATGGAATTCGTCAAAGCACAGAATATCTGTTTCTGCCGCGACTTTCCTTGCATATTTCAAAATAATCGCGCCAGCCTCTTTGTCCTGCCGCGCTTTGTGCAAAAAATTATGTGTTTCAATCATAAACTCGTGGAAATGGACACGGCGTTTTGTTGTCTCCGGCGGCAGTGCCTCAAAAAACATATCCATCAGCATCGACTTGCCACGTCCGACCCCGCCCCAGAGATAAAGCCCTTTCGTCCGTTTTTTTCTGGTAAAAATACCGCGTTTTTTCCCGGTAATCTCCTCATAAAGCTGTTGCAACGCCAGCACAGAGGCTTCCTGATCCTGATCGGGCTGCCACTCTTTTTGTGCCAGTTTCTGGCGATAGACTTCAAGCGGGGTCAGCATTTTTCTCGCCACGGCGCACAAGGATAATGGACAGTTCATATAAAGATAAAATCGGAATAGCGAGCAGAATCTGGCTGATAATATCCGGCGGAGTCAGAAATGCCGCCACGATAAAGGCAATAACCACCGCATATTTTCGTTTTTTTGCCAGCCCCTGCGCCGTCACCATCCCCGCTTTTCCCAGTAATGTCAGCAGCACGGGAAGCTGGAAACACAGCCCGAACGCAAAAATCAGAATCATCACCAGATCAAGATACTCGCCCACCCGCGCCTCTAGCTGGATCGGCAGCACTGTTTCCGCTGCCGTGCTTTGAAACCCGAGGAAAAAACGCCATGCCAGCGGCATCACGACATAATAAACACAAGCCCCGCCAAGAAAAAACAGAAGGGGCGTGGCAATAAGAAACGGCAGAAACGCTTTCTTTTCCCTGCCATACATTCCCGGCGCGACAAACCGCCATATCTGCATTGCCAGCAAGGGAAAACTCAGGAATATCCCCGCAAAAAAAGCCACTTTCATATAGGTAAAAAACGCCTCGGTCAGGCCGGTATAAATAAGCCGTTGTGTTCCCTCCGGCTCCATCGCATCGGCGAGCGGACGCACAAGAAAGCCGTAAATATCCTCGACAAAGAAAAAACACAGCGCTGTTGCCGCGATCATGGAAGCAAATGACCAGAGCAGCCGCTTGCGCAACTCCACCAGATGATCGGTCAGGGGAGAGCGCATTTCTTCAAAAGGCTCACTCTGTTCCTGTTCCACTGTCATCTTCTTTTTTATCATCCCTATCGGGATCAATGCCATTGCGCAGATCCTCAAGATCATGCTCTTTCATAAAATCGTCAAATTGCCGCGACAGCGCAAATTTCACATACTGAAGCCTGCGCACACCCCGCCCCAGTACCCGCATCATATCCGGAATTTCTTGAGGGCCGATCACCAGAACAGCCACCGCCATAATCAAAAGCAACTCCGCCCAGCCAAAATCAAGCACAATTACTCTTTCTTGCTCCCGGTCTTTTTATTTTCAAGCCCCGCTTTGCTCTCATCCTCGTCCTTCAAACCTTTTTTGAAAGATTTAATGCCCTTGGCCAGATCTTCCATCACATTGGAAATTTTTCCGCGTCCAAATAATAAAAGAACCACAAGAACAATAATCAGTATCTGCCAGATTCCCGGTGTCATAATATATCTTCCTCTAACTCTGCTTCTTCTTCATCAACAGGATCGTTGCTGTCTTCTTCGCTCTCTTCAAATTCTTCGTGACTCTGCCCGAACAGATCTCCCGTTCCCGGAAGTGTCTCGATCGCCGGACGACGATCCAGCAGACCGGAAGCCTTCAATTCATCAAGGCCGGGAAGATCGCTCATCGCCTCCAGCCCGAAATGGTCCATAAAAGTTGTTGTCGTCACCCATGTCAAAGGCCGCCCCGGACTTTCACGTCTGCGCCCCGGTTTGACCCAGCCCGCCTCCATCAACACATCAAGCATCCCCTTATGAGTTGCAACACCGCGAATATTTTCAATCTCCGCACGGGTCACAGGCTGATGATACGCGATAATGGCCAGCGTTTCCATCGCAGCACGCGACATTTTCCGCTGCACTTCCTTCGTCATCTGCAAGGCATCCCCCAAATCAGGTGCTGTCCGGAACGCCCAGCTTCCTTCCATCTCGACAAGCTGCACCCCGCGCCCCTTATAAATTTCCTTCAGCGCCATCAAAAGCCCGCCAACATCCGCCCCCTCCCCCATCCGTTCCCGAATAGCATGAGTCGTCAACGGCTCGGCAGACGCAAAAAGAAGCGCTTCAAGAACGCGGAGGTCATTTGTACCGTTCATCTATTTCTTTCCCCGGCGATCTCTTTTATTTTCTCTACGAGAAGATATATTTTTGTCGTGGACATATCTGTGCCTGCTCTTTCAGCTTCCTGTTCAGCATATTTTGCATTTTGAATGGCGATCTCAGTATAATCTTTAATACAATCATATAAACCTGTCATGGCTTTATTGTATCCCGGCATTTTACTTTTTATATCAGGCTCTATATCTGCATATCTATTCCAGCATCCTAAAGAACGATCAAAATGTAATAAGATCCAGAATTCAAAGCAGGGTACGGAGTGAATGGCAATAAGTTCTTTTCTACTTTTAATTCGATTTAAAGCTTCTTCATAACTCTTACCATGGCCATCCTTATCAAAAACACAATAAACAGCATCGAAGGAACCATGCTGTTTATTATATTTTACAGCATCATCCACAACCGTTTTAGGAGAAGAGCGATCTCCGGTATTATAAATAATGATATTTGCCCCCGATATTTTATAATCGGAGCACATCGCTTTGAAATAGTCCGGCTCTGTTTTCTGCCCTTCGCAAACAATCAGGATTCTGGTTTTTTGTTCGTCTATTTCCTCTGGACGCAAAAACTTGGACTTTTTTCTGTTCTTGAAATGGTTAGCCATTGACCAGTCTTTCAATATCCGGCAAACCTCCATAGCGCCCCTGTAAATATGCTTTGCGTTTATCTTCGTCTTTGCGGGGCTTATAAGAGAGAAGCGGAATAAGCTGCGTATCACCATATTGCCCTTTTTCCGTCAACCAGACCTGATCCCGTTCCATATCTTCCAAAATACAAGTTTCATGCCCAGTGAATATAAGCTGGGCATTGTTTTTATTGACATTAAGATTATGGAATAGACCTATAATCGCTTTTAAAAGTAAGGGGTGAAGACTCTTATTGAGTTCATCTATAGCTAAAATCCAACCTTCTTCTAGAATATCCAAAAGTGGCGCAGCCAAACCAAACATAATTTGTGTACCGTCTGATTCTTCTGAAAGATCAATCTTATATGAGTGCCCATCTTCCGTTTTATGCACCAAAGAAACATCAAATATTTTTTCCTCGGACATTGCTTTGATAATTTCCTGTTTAATTAAATCTGGCATGTCATCTGGGAGATTACTTTCTTCCCATTTTTTTTCAGAAACTTCAATACCTATAATATTTCTATCAATATTGGATATGAAAGATAAAATATCTTTATGCCTCTGTTCTTCTACAATCAAACGGGCGGTAAATCTCTTTGGAAACATATTTGGCTCATCTAAAATATGAAAATATTCCTCTATCCAGTCAAAAGGTGCTTTTAACTGTTCTGAATTAAGCTGTACAGCCGTTGATAGAAATAGCGCATTATCCCGCGTTGCATCCTGCCATGTTTTTTTTTGCCCCGCTAACGAAGGAAAACGCCATTGATAACTTTTCTTCTCTTCATCAAAAGTACGTTCAAATAATGTTCGTGCTGTTTCCTTCTCTCCGCCTTGTGGCGTTACATAAAGCCATTCTTCCCAGACTCTTTTCTGATCTACCCGAAAGCCATATTGGTACATTTGTTTTTTATAAACAAAAATCGCTTCAAATTCACTTGGCTGCTCTCTCGTATTGTTTGAAAATGCAAAAGGTACGGTTTTTATTTGGTCGCCACGGGTCTTTTGCACTGCGGACTTTACTACAAAGCCTTTGAAAAAATCCATTGCTTTGATCAAGTTAGATTTTCCAGAGGCATTTGCCCCTAGCAAGACAGCACTTGTTAAAAGACGCTCAGGAGATTTAAAGCCTGTTTTAAACTCATGGCTTGGCTTTTTGCCAGCAATCATGGAAAAGGTCTGTCTTTCTTTGAAAGATCTATAATTTCCAACACTAAACTCTACAAGCATATCATTGCCTCCTTTTAAAGGTTGATTTATACACAAAATCCACAAAAATCAACCTTAAACAGACTTTCTACATCTCCGTCCGGATTTTACCGCGCCGTCCTGATATCTTTTTCCTCACTCACCTCATATAGTTTCTCTGTTGCCGCCCGTAAATAAATAGGTCTGAAGGCGCCATCCTGCCTGAGTTCGACTTTGCCCTGTTTGGCCAGTTCCAGCCCGACCGTGAAACAGGATGCCAGCGCAGAACGGGCGTAGAGTCTGTCTTTTACACCTTCTGGAACGAAGCTCTGCAGGGTTGTCCAGACACTCCATGGCCCTTTGACAGGCAGCTTGCCAAGCATTGTGGTCATGCGGCTCATGGCGGCTTCCATACTCATCAGCGAAAATGTCGGTAACTCATAATGACTATGCTCCTTGCGCCGGACAATATCGCCATAGGCTTTGAGCAGATCAAAAAGCGAGACATCATAAATGGTATCCAGCTTCGTTTTCAGCCCCTCCGGCATCCCGCGCGGAAAAATATCCTGACCCAGTTGCGGCAATCCGAACATCTCTTCAGCAGCCTTTTGCATGGCTTCAAGACGGCGTAGCTGGAATTGTAAGGCCTCTGCCATGGTTTCGGCATCGACTTCCTCGTCATTCTCGTCACGCGGCAAGAGCAAGCGGGATTTCAAATAAGCCAGCCATGCCGCCATGACCAGATATTCCGCCGCCAGTTCAAGCTGGATTTCCTGCGCCCGGTCAACAAAGGCAAGGTATTGCCGCGCCAGTTGCAATATCGAAATTTTCGCCAGATCAACTTTCTGGTTACGCGCCATCAGCAGCAGAACATCAATCGGCCCTTCAAAGCCGTCAATATTCAGCAAAAGCGCATCGGCGTCATGCGCGCCCTCAGGCAGCATACGCGGCAAATCTTCCTCAAATTCTATGTCAGCCATTCTTCAAATTCCGGTTTACCCAGGAAACAGAGCGGTTATAGCGCATTATGGCAGGGTTTGTCATCTTTTGTGCGCGTTTTGCCACGAGTTCCATTTCCGGCATACTTCCATTGCAATGGAGCACGACATCACAACCTGCCCGCAGAACCATATCGGCGCGGGCACCGGCATCACCCATGGACTCCAGCGCCCCCATACAGATATCATCGCTCAACAACAAACCGTCAAAGCCGATATCGCCGCGAATGACATCCTTGATCACCTTGCGCGAGCACGAAGACGCCGCACGCGCATCAATATCTGTATAAACAATATGGGACACCATCCCCCAGACGGCTTCGGACAGCGCCCGCGTCAGCAACTCCTTGAAAGGCACAAAATCAATCTTGCGCATTTCACGATGGGACGCATTTACAACGGGCAAATCGGCGTGACTATCCTGCCCTGCCCGGCCCTGCCCCGGCAAATGTTTGACCACAGGAATAATCCCTGCCCGCAGAAGCTCCCGGCACATGGCAGAGCCTAATACCGCGACCATTTCAGGATCGGCAGAATAGGCTCTGTCACCAATCGCCTTATGGGTATCCACTGACAACACATCCATGACTGGCGCGCAATTCACAGAGAATCCGTTCTCACGCAGTTCATCGGCCAGCACCGCCATTGTTTTCTGTAAATACTCATGCCCTTTGGCAAAATTATTCTGGAACGCTTCACCAAATTTCTGTGCCGCCGGATAGTCTTTCCAGTGTGGGGGCTTGAGACGCTGCACCCGTCCACCTTCCTGATCGACCAGAACAGGTACGTTCCGCCCCATACAGTCATGCAGACTATCAACCAGTTTTTTAAGCTGCTTTGGCTCTACGCAATTACGGGAAAATAAAATAAAGCCCAGCGGATCAGCCTGTCTAAAAAAATCCTTTTCTGCCTTGAGAAGTTTTTCACCCGACAAACCAAAGATTACGGCAAGCGGTGCTTTTTCCTGTCCTTCAATCTTTAACAACAAGACAGCCTCCCGGCCGCTGTGCCTCCACTGCCGCGCATATTTCACGGGCGCGGGATTCCGGAAAAGGTCCTGCCTGCACCCTGTGATAGACACCGCGCGCGCCCAGATCAGCCATTTTAATCCGGTAATCCAGCGGTTTCAGAATGACCAGGTTTTTTTGCAAATCTTTCCATGATGTTTTGGCTGCTTCGCTGGATTTGAGGCTGGCAAGCTGGACAAAATAGCGACCGCCGTTTTGTGTCCTGAATGTCTCGACACCGGCAGCAGGCTCGGTACGGCTGATTTCCTCGGCCACATCTTTTTCCGGCTTGGCCTGCGGTACAGGTTTAGACACAGCAGCCTCCGTTGCTTTGGCAACCACAGTTACAGACTCTGTCAAATCCGCAATTTCCCCGGGCTCTTCTTCCTGAACAGCGGCCTCTTCGATAATTTTTTCCGGTGCTTTCCTGATCTCGCGGCCTTCAACCTTTAACTCGGTTTTCAGTCCGGCGAATAACTGTTCGCGGGTGAGAGGTTCCTCAATATCATCCAGAAGATTTTCGACAGGACGCACTCTTTGCCCTTCTTCAAGTCCGGCGTGAAGGGTTTCAAAAACTGTACTGTCACGGTGCGGGATATCCATGCCACCGGGATCATCCGGTGCCACCCTGATCTGTCCGGCATCGGCGCGAATAATCGGCAAGGCTCCCGGATCATGTCTTTCCGCCTCACGCGGATAGCTGTACCAGAGAACACTCACCAGAAACACCACAAGACAAAGAACAATCGCCCCCGCCCAGACAGGACGGCGTTGCGGCATCCGGTCACGACGCTGAAGCGCCGTAAAAATAGACCCGATGGCTCCCCTGAAGCCTTTCGGAAAATTCGGATCATCAAATTCATCTTTATACTGCATGGATATATTGTACGAAGAAATAACGATTAACAGCAATCAGTTTTTAACATTTGAGCACATTATTTTATTATAAAATCCGGATCATAATTTTATGTTTTTTCCTGTCCTGTTAATATCAAAGAATGATTCGTAAATTTAACGTTCTAATGTCCCTCAGAGACAGCCCTGTTTATTTTATAATTCTGGCCTATATCGCCTGTTCATGGCTGCTGGCGCTGGCCTATGGGGTCATCGGTCAGTTTTCCCTGCTGGTTTACTCACGCCCGGTTATGACGACAACTTTTCTGATTATTTCGCTCTTCATGGGCTGGCTGTGTTTTTACACGATGATAAAAATCCGGCCAAAGCACATTACCGTTTTTCTTATCAACGATCTAAAAACCCGCTGGCTGACGAAACAGCGTTTGTCACAGGCGATTTCTCTGCTGCTGTTTTTCATGCTGTTTCTGTCCGCTTTTTCATCCATGAAATCAATGATTCCAGTGGTGCAGCCTTATCGATGGGACGCTGCTTTTTTTACGCTCGACAAGGTGATTCATTTCGGGCGGGATCCGTGGACTCTGCTCCAGCCCTTTCTGGGGTTTCCGTTTGTGAGCTTTCTTGTCAATGTGGTCTATAATCTCTGGTTTCCCGTGATCTTTGCGGTTTTATACTGGCAGATTTTCACATTAAAGCGCCGGAATCTCCGACAACAGTTTTTACTGACTTTCTTTCTGTGCTGGATTATCAATGGTACGGTTCTGGCCATTCTATTCTCCTCGGCTGGCCCCTGTTTTTTCGGACATATCCTGCCGGATACGACCAACCCTTACGCGCCTCTTATGGCTTACCTGCAACAGACCAACGAGATTTTTCCGCTTTGGGCACTGGAGACACAGAATATGCTCTGGCGTCTTTATGAAGACAGTGCATCCGGTTTTGGATCGGGCATTTCCGCCATGCCCAGCGTCCATGTTTCCGTCGCCTGGCTGCTGTTTCTTTTCGGCTGGAAAACCGGAACAGTCTGGCGCTGGATTTTTGGTATCTTCTTTGCCTTTATTATGATCGGCTCCGTGCATTTGGGCTGGCACTATGCCGTCGACGGCTATCTTGCCATTCTCACAACCAGTGCAATCTGGTTTCTAAGCGGGAAATATAAATTTTTGAATGACGTCAGGAACGGACAAGCCTTGATTTTGCTGTCAAATCAAATGAACTCCAGCTATCGGGAAGGAAAGGAACCATAACATCATAATCATAACTGCCATTGATTTCAATAAACTCCAGACTACCGGAGACCGGGAATGTTACATCCACAGTGGCATTATCAGCATCCATAAGAAATGTACTTAATTGATCTTTCACAAGAGCCATGACTTCGTTTTCTGTAATTTCACTGTCCACCATCGCTGTACGAGCCACACTTTCAACAGCATACTGAAAGCCATTCCACGCCAGAAACAATCTCCCGCTCTCGATAATTCCAAATAACAGCGTAATAAAGGCAACAGCAATAAGACTAAACTCTACGGCTGTAGACCCTTTTTCATCCTCTAAAAAACGCTTCAATAATTTGGTTTCCGGCTTCTTCATATTTTTGGACATAGTTAATTATTCTGTAATCTGGCCGTTCCGTTCAGATTCAGTGAATCGGAAAGACCAGGATAAGGGATAAGCGTCTCATAGTTCCTTGAAATCACGACATTGACATATCTCCGTAAATAATCCCCCACTCCGCAATCCGTATCTTCATCAGCAGGATCAGCAGGGTCATCGCATTCATAAGTATACGAGATATCAACAGTCACTGTATCAATATTATCTTCAGTCAGACCCAGACTGCTTTCCAGAATTATGCTCTCTTCAATATCTGCCTCGTCACCGCCCGCCCTGATATATTGCGCTGTGGCCATCGCTGTATCTTCAAGTTTTATGGCATAGTTTAAATACATACCGTAATCAAAGATACCGATCACAATCAAAAGCAATGGGGGCGCCATAAGCGCAAATTCAGTCGCCGCAATACCTTTTTTATCTTTTAAAAAAGATTTGATCATAGCGTGAGCCTTATTTGGGGAACACCGCCCTGTATATTCTCGGCACCCGTCCCTTCGCAATTATTAGCCATATTCGGATTACCGTGAATCTTGATCGTGAGTGCTATAATTCTCGAGCAGGCGTCACCACCGGATGCGTTTGCATTCCCGCCAATATCCAGACAACGCGAAGGGAGATAAGCAGCGCCACTGACAACAACGGATGTTCCGGCACTACCTTTAAAATCATTACACTGAACCTGGGACGATGCATTTCTATCCTGATAAATAGCGATTCCTTCATAGGACTCCCATGCCGCATCAAGATCTCCGGGCAAAGGTGCTGATATCTCTACATTGCCTGAAAACTGGACATCTCCGTAAGAACCATAAGCCGGAGATCCTGAAGCACCGCTATTTGTCAAAATGATTGTCACGCCTTCGCCGGTTAACGTGCCTTTAATATCAATATCACCCCCATCAATAATATAAACACCCGGATCAAGGTTCAGGGTTTTCCCATTTTTAACAAGAAGCCCGCCGCAGAGAACTCTTACACCATTTGCATCTGCAGCAGGAAGGCTCGCCATCGAAGTTGCATTAATCGGGCCAGCATTCATCTGGGCTTTGGTGCAGTTATTAAACTCCGGAATATCCAAATCGGCATAAGGATCACTAAAGGGAGGAACACCCGTAGAGATTTTGGGAGAGTTAATCTGGTCTGCGCCGTCAATTCCCCCGACGACAGAAACATCTCCGACATTAATATCCGAAGAATTGCCATTAATATTCAAGGCAGCATCAGGGTCATTCGAGTTTACAGCAAGACCACAGCCCACTGAATCAATCGTAATATTCCCGTTAAACAGCATAGATGTACCCGTAGGCGCGAGACTAAGCATACAATAATCATCGTTCGGCATAATAATTGCTGTCCCTGCCGCCACCGTGCTAAATATCTCTCCCGGGTAAAAAGCATTGGAAAAATACTTGTAATCGGCACTGGTCAATAATGCACTAACGGTTTGATTTCCGCTTTCATCCTGCCCGAAGGTCAAACTCAGACTATTTCCTGCAATATTTTCAAATCCGTTATTAACAGCTTCTTTTAAAGCTTTCTCTTCCGCTGATTCTTCGGGGAAACCATAAGCAACCTCCCAGGCGGCCGCAATAACAGCAGCATCCACAGCAACTTGCAAATTACGATTATTATGCAACCACATACTGACATCAACACCAACAGCCGTCATCCCGAACAAAAGGGGCAGCATAACGGCTGTCAATGGCGCAATAGCGCCTGCCTGGTTCATCAAATAAGAGCCTATTTTCGGCATAATTTCCTCTTTTAAAAACTATTCCCCTTACCTTGATATTGCCAGAATACCCTTTCTAATCCTTTAATCATTCAAAGGATTTTATCTTCTTTTATGGTTTATTAGGGCTAGTTTTGAAAAATGGATAGAGACTTCAGATCAAAATAACTTTATTTCTTTTTTTTCTGGCCATTTTCATCTCCTTCACTGATTTTCTCTTCCGTCTCCAAAGGAAAACCTTCTGAATCAATCGGAATCTCTCCCGTTACTTCCTGTCCCCAACGTTCGACAAGAGCCTCCTGCCTTTTTTCGATATCTTTCATTCTTGAGACAGAGCGCTGCACCATGATTGTGCCGACAATGCCCGACATCGACCAGCTAATCAGATAACCAATTCCTGCCGCAGAATAGATCACAATGATGGTCAACGGATCGGCAATAATTTTTATTGCCATTTCCGGTGTGTGGCTCCTGATCCACAGATCAATCAGAAACGGGGTGCACCCTGCCAGATTCATCGCGCCCACAGTCAGTGCTTTTGCCCCTTTATCACTTCGGTCAAGAAGCGCGGCAACAATGGTTGGAATCATACCGATAAAAAGAACAATTGTTGTTGGCGCGAAGACAATAGCCGTAAAAAAACATGCAATTCCAATGACCTGCCCTCTTCCGCTAATCTTTTTCTTTTTTCGTCTCAATCCCATTTTTAAAAAC
Organism: Alphaproteobacteria bacterium CG_4_9_14_3_um_filter_47_13; assembly: GCA_002789675.1. Taxonomy (GTDB): domain Bacteria; phylum Pseudomonadota; class Alphaproteobacteria; order Micavibrionales; family Micavibrionaceae; genus UM-FILTER-47-13. Next base: position 12,848 of record PFTR01000101.1, read on the forward strand.
CACCTGCTTTCGAAAAATGTATAAAGGCAAAGACCAGAATGACAATGGCCGCCAGAAAACCGGAGACAACAGCCGCGACTTCCTGTCCTGTTTCCTTACTATAAATCTCTGGCTTGCCCAATCTGTGCACAAGTTCGGTATTTTCTATCCCAAGATCCCTATATTCTTCCATTGCTGCCCGAAAACCATAAAAATCACGTCTTCTTTCTTCGCTATCATCAAGAACCGTCATTATTTTGGTTAAATCCCCTGTTTTTTTCAGCTTTTCAATACGCTTGCGGATATCAACACGCAATTCCCTGTCGTGGTAACGCTCATAAACAGGCTCCAGAATTTCTGCAATCCAGCTGGCAATACCGGGAAAGGGTTCCAGGCGCGAGCGCTTCTGGATTGTTGCCAGCACTTTGATATTGCCCAGTATCTTTGTATAGATCTCAGGGGCATTTAACTCTGGAAAAAAAGGGTCAATATTGCGCCGATCCTTGATCGAAAGAAAAGCCGCTATGTTTCTGTCAAGAAACAGTTTTGGCTTATCTGTCGACTCTGATATCCCTTCAAAGGCAAGCATCATCTCTTCAGGGCTGCGCACATAATATCCTGCCAGCCGATCACTCACACACGGACTTTCCGGGCACAGAAAGTAAAGACAGCGCTCTATTCCGTACCCGATTGTCGTTTGACGTAAAAAGGCGCGGCAACTGTCAAATTTTGAATTGAGATTCCCCACATCCACTTTCACGTCCTGCTGCATCGTAAGCCAGAACATCACCAGCTGATGATTAATGATCTCGACATAGGGCATAATATCCCGCTTCAATATATAAGCTTCCGCAAGAGCATAAGGAATCCCTTCCGGATGGAGACAAAGGTTCTTAAACCGTATCGGCGCCTCAGGATCAAGCGCTACAGAAACACGCGAAATCAGTTGTTCCCAATAGCCGGAGCCACGCCCTCCCTGCTGCGCCTGTTCAATGGCCAGATCCAGCCGCTCTTTGCAGCGTGTATCCTCCAAAGAACGTATCACCCACTGCTCCAGCGTATCGCTCTCGATCAGGGAAGCAACTTCTCCCTGATTTTTGTTCAGGTCCATGGCCAGTAATATAGGTCTCAGATATCGTTCATTATTAAAAACAAGAGGTCTGCTGGCTTTTTTCTTTTTGGCACTTTGCTTGGGGCTGAGACGTTGCCCGTCCATCCAGGATTCGATCTCCTCAAGTGTCCAGCGCTGCGTCCTTTCATCATAAAGAAGCCCACGCAACAATTCCAGAATAGCACCGGTAAAACGTTCCTTTCCGGTTAAAGCCCCATAACTGCCCAGCTCGATTTTCTCACGGATGATGGCATCATCATCCAACCCCGCCAGAGGATTTTTCTGGCGCAGAATCATTGTCAGGCTCACCCCGAAAGCATAAATATCATCTTCGAGCGTCCCGCGCCCCTGTGCCACAGCATCAGCCTGCGCCCGCTCGATTGTTTCAAAAACTTTCGGCTGCAAATAGGACGGCGGCGTAGACAGACACTCGCCCAGAATAACCTGGCTCCCCCCCTCATCAGCGCCCCCTTCGAAAATATTCATAGGGTTAATACAGCCGTGCACCATCTCGATATTCCGTAATCCTGATAAAGTTCGAACCATCGGCTCAATAAAAACTTTCATCGCCTTTTCCGGCTTCCAGCCCAACCCGTCTTCTCCGGCACCCTTCATCAAAGGCTGTCCCAGTGTATTCCGGTAGACAAACACATATCTTTCACCTTGCGCCGGCGGCCAATAGACAACGCCGGCAGACACAAGACTAACCAGCCCCGGGCTCATAATGCCTGCATATTTTTTGGCAAGTGACGAACGGGGAACCAGATGGTTTTCACAAACCAGCGCAAAAAGAGTCTCGTTTGTGCTACCCCTGGCACGGGCGCTATAAGCCTTGGAAATACCGCGATCCAGATGCTTCAGGCGCTTTTCAACAAGAATCTCGATATCACCGTCAAGAACCGCGATCACCGACAGTTTGTTCCGGCCAGAAGCATGACTACGCTTGACCGATTGCGCCGCAGACTCTTCATCATCTACAGAGAGATCTTCTGGATCCTGATTATGTTCTGTCATCATGCGGATGAAATCCTGTTAAGAACAGGAACCCGGAACAGTCCCTGTGAACATTCATTGTAATGTGCTTTGCAGCCATTGTAAAATAAAGGGTTCTTTATGATCACAACAAACTGCGCAATCCTATCCTATAAAAAATCAGGAAATCTTCCCGATAAATCTGGAAAAATCGGCAAGCGACAGAACAACACTGGCTTCTTTTCCGGAAGCCATTTTAAACAGAATTGTTGCTTTATTACCTTTACGCATCATCCCGAGCAGTTTGTCATCCATATTCAAAAAGGCATAGCACCCGTCCTTGATACAATAGCGCATACTGAATTTGAAAAATGCGCCCTCATCAATTTTCATTTGTGCGCCTTCGGACAGCATCATTCCCAAAGGCAGGATAATCACGCCTCTGGCATCGTCTCTATCCTCTGGAAACCCGATTGCCAGTTCTGCAACGCGTTCTCCTGATTCGGCAATAATAAGGCGCTGGAATATTTCACAGCTCCCTTTCCTGACCTCTCCGTCCGCTTCATTACAGCGGACAATCCACGGTGACGGTTTTTGTTCCTGCGCCTGTTCCTGACTGGCGACCGGATGGCTTGATTTAATCGTAATACCGACAGCCGCCGCCAGAAAAACAGCCGCAACCAGAATTATTTTAAATTTATTCTGAAAAAATTTTATCATAATACTCCCCCAAGGCTCTGGATCAGGATCCCAGCTTCTTACGAAACCCCTTTATTTTCAAGGCTAAAATTAAAAAATACAATCTACTCATAACATCATTACATAATTTACTTGACGTATCATTCTAAAAATTCTAAAAATCAGTCTTTACAACAACAAATGAAAACAAAGCGAACAGGGAGCGCAATAAAATGTCCATGAAAGAAAAATGGGATGATGTATGCAACTCTACGAAAAAAAGCATTAACACCATAGCAAACCACTGGGCCATGGCCTCCTTAAACCAAAAGCTTGTTGTCGGCGCTTTAGGCATCGCTCTGGCAGGTGGTATCGCTTACTCGTATGGTGGTCAGGAACCAAACGAGTTTGATATCGAGAAAGCAATAGCCAGTAACCCAAAACAATATACAGGAGTAGAAAACCTGTATTATAGCGCACTATTAAATGCAGTGCAGAATGGAAATGTTTCATCAATCATAATCGGTGATGAGGTCACACCATTCGGTACAGAATACTCCCGTCAGCCTGTTGCCTTCTCCCAACTTAAAGATAATCAGGGTTCCTATAAAACACATTTGGACTATACCAGTTTACCAGATTTGACAAATAAAATATATGAACACAATCAAAGGGATCAGGATGATAAAAATGATATTGATTTTTCATTTGCTCCAGAAACTCCTGTAGAAGGTCCCGGATTTTTTGAATCTAATGCAGGAATATTTTTACTTATTGCGGCTATCATTGGCGCAACATTGTATCAGACAAGGAAAAATAGCCCCGGTGGTATGGGAGGCGCAGCAAAGCTTAAAAAGAGCCCTGCAAAACTTGTGAAACCAGAGGATAATAAAACACGCTTTGATGATGTTGCAGGCGCTGAAGAAGCCAAAGAAGATGTAGAAGAGATCATAGACTATTTACGTGATCCTAAAAAATATCACGATCTCGGCGGAAAAGCGCCAAAAGGTATTTTATTTGTTGGTCCTCCAGGAACAGGAAAAACCCTGCTGGCTAAAGCATTGGCAGGAGAAGCAGAGGTTCCCTTCCATCATGTTTCAGGATCAGATTTCGTGGAAATGTTTGTTGGTCTGGGCGCAAGCAAAGTACGTGAAATGTTTGCCGAAGTTAAAAAGCATACCCCTGCTATTCTTTTTATTGACGAGATTGATGCTGTCGGCAAAAAACGTGGGGCAAGCAGTATGGGCGGCAATGATGAACGCGAACAGACACTCAACCAACTTCTGATAGAAATGGACGGCTTTGAAAAAGATACCGGTGTCATTGTTATTGCCGCAACAAATAGAGAAGATGTTCTTGACACTGCACTGCTACGTCGTTTCGGTTCGAAAGTTCAGGTTCCACTCCCTGATATTCTGGGACGGGAAGCCATTCTTAAAGTGCACACTAAAAATGTACCGCTGGCTGAAGATGTTGATCTTCATACTCTTGCCCGTGCAACACCAGGATTCTCGGGTTCTGATCTGTCTGATCTTATTGAAGGCGCCATTAAAATTGCCGTCAGAGAAAATGGTAAAAAGATCACAAATGACAACATAGGCAATGCAGTTGATAATATCATTATGGGTGGGAAACCACGAAAAACAGCCGTTATGACTTATAAAGAACTGAAAAACACAGCCTATCACGAAGCGGCACATGCCATAGTCGGCGCGATGACAGAGTGTGATCCTCTGCATAAAGTAAGTATTGTCGCGCGGGGGCATGCATTAGGTGTTACAATCAACTTGCCGGAAGAAGATCGCCATGGTTATAGCATTCAGGACTATGAAGATCGTATTGCCATGGCACTTGCTGGTCGTCTGGGAGAAGAGATCAATGTTGGCAAGAAAGGTGTGACGACAGGGGCATCCAATGATATTGAAAGACTAACGCAAATGGCACGTGAAATGGCTTGCAAATTTGGCATGACTGAACTTGGACCGATTAATTACGGCATTGATCCACAGACAGGACAGTTAAATCTATCTGAAATGATGCTTAAAAAAATCGACACTGTCGTTGAGGCGATAGTTATGGATCAAGATACTAGAGCACGTGGTATTCTTGAAGATAATATAGATAAAGTTCACAAACTCGCGCAAGCACTTCTTGATTATGAAACAGTGGACGGCAAAGAGTTTGAAATCATTATATCCGATGATTTTGACGGAACATTGCCTGGGCGTGAAACGGTTATCAGAAAAAATAATTCCGGCATCCAGACAAAAGCACCGGCAAATGATGACAATCAAAAGCCTGCTGTTGTTTCCAAAGCGGTTTCTTCTTTACCTACTTTAGGAAGATAAAAACCGGCTCGGAACAAATATACTCCTCCCGCTTCAAATTGCGGGAGGAGAAAGAAAAATCATTAAAATACTACAGTCATTAAAAAATACCAAAAAACAATAAGAAACAGAAAGCGCCCCCCAATGAAAGACCAGCCACCGCAAAAAGATAAAGAACCGGATTCTTTTAAAGAAAAACTTGCGAGGGTCAAATACTCTGTTCTCAGGAATAAATTTGCGTTAAGTGCAGGCGCTCTGATCCTGACCGGCGCCCTTCTTTCAAATAACGATGTCGATACAGCACAGGAGCCTGAAAAACTATCCTACAGTCAATTCTATGACAAACTGACAGAAGAGGGCGACAAAAGTATCAAAAATGCCTTCATCACCATAAATGAAGACAACAAACCCGTTATCAAAGGCGAATTTGACGATAAAACACCCTATTACACCGAAAGACCCCTGACAGACTCAGGCCTTTTCGACGATCTCAAGAATGCAAAAAAAGATGGTAAAATAGAAAGCTACGATATCATCCAGCCTGATCCGCCGAATGCCGTTCTGGGTTTTGCAGCAGCAATGCTGGTTCCGCTCGTTCTTCTCGGCGGTTTAATGGCTGGCTATCTCTATTATACAAAAAAAGGCGGCAAAAAAATGGAGCCGACCCTTCCCCAAAATAATCAAACAAAGTTTAAAGATGTGGCAGGCGCCGATGAAGCCAAGGAAGAACTCATAGAAATCGTTGATTTTCTGAAAGCGCATAAAAACGGAAAGACTATGGCCAACAATTTAGGCGGACAGTGCCCCACAGGCGTTCTGTTTACAGGCGACCCCGGAAACGGCAAGACCCTGCTCGCCCGCGCAGTGGCGGGGGAGGCCGGCGTTCCTTTCTTTGCCATATCCGGTTCTGATTTTGTCGAAATGTTTGTCGGTGTGGGCGCTTCAAGAGTGCGCAATTTATTTGATCAGGCCCGAAAATCATCGCCCTGCATGATTTTTATTGACGAGATTGATGCTGTCGGTAAACAACGCGGCCATGGACTCAGCAGGTCAAGTGATGAACAGGAACAGACGTTAAACCAGCTTCTTGTGGAAATGGACGGTTTTAATAAAGACACCGGAGTCATTGTTATGGCGGCGACAAACCGTCCGGATATGCTTGATTCTGCCCTCACACGTCCCGGACGCTTTGATCGAAAAATCATTGTTCCACATCCTGATATAAAGGCGCGGGAACAAATTTTAAATATCCATATGAAGAAAATTGTCATCGACCCCGATCTGGATATTCATGAAGTTGCCAAAGGTTCCATTGGCATGTCCGGTGCCGATCTTGCCAATCTTGTCAATGAAGCCGCACGAACCGCAAGCCGCCGCAACGCAGAATATGTAACATTAAAAGATTTTGAGGATACACGGGATAAAATATGGATGGGTGCCGAAAGTAAACTTGTCCTCAGTCCCGAAGAACGGAGAACAACCGCCTATCACGAAGCCGGACACGCTATTGCTCTTTGGGTAAACAATAATAAAGATCTCCATAAGATCAGTATCGTTCCGCGTGGCAAGGCGCTTGGTGTCACGATGGCCATTCCTGAAACCGATAAATATAGTATGCACTTGCAAGACTTGAAGAACGATCTCGTTATGCTTTATGCCGGACGTATGGCCGAAGAATATCTCTATCCCGGGAACCCCACAACCGGTGCTGATAATGATATTGAGCGTGCCACCGGACTGGCGCGAAATATGGTGACCCGATGGGGCATGACGTGGGCAGGCAATAAGGAGAATAAGTTTGGCGTTGTCAATTATGCTCCGAATAGTCTAACAGGTGCCTATGCTGAAAAGTCACAACAAACCCAAGAGCATATCGATCAGGAAGTCAAAAACATATCAATTGGCGCTATGGAAGAAGCTGCAAAGCTTATACGGGATCATGAACAGGAATTTACTGCCATTGCCGAAGCCTTGCTGGAACATGAAACCCTGAACCGCCAGCAGATTGAAGATGCCATTGCCGGCAGACCCATTAAAAGTCATAAAACAGAAATCAAAGCCGGAAACGATAATTCTCCTGAAGAGAAAACCGGGAAAGCGCTGGCCAGTCAGTCAACCCTTTCAACACCCGGAATGTAAAACCATTAAAGAGGCCTGATATCACCCACGCGGCCTGATTTTATGTTTTTTGTAATAGCGGCGGCAGGCCTCGTACAGAGCCTGCGCCAGCGCCGCGCCCTCGCGGCCACCATCGCCCTTCAACTGGCTATGGATAATCACCTGTAATGTATTCTGGTGCGCTTTGATAACCTCAAAGACATCATCATCAAGAGCATCAATATTTTCCATGAAATTCAGAATAATATTGGCAATCTCGCTCACCAGCATATATTTAAACATCCCGCCACTGGCTTTCAGCTCCATGACCGGGTCTGTTAATTTATCAATGGCCTCCTTGCCTTTTATTGTTCCCGCCTGCGCGTCTTTCAGTGCCAGATCCAGCCGCGCCAGGATAACCTCGGCATGAGGCACAAAATCGACAATATTATTATCAATATAAGCCTCCATCCCCTGCAGCCGCAACGGGTCAACGCCTCCATATCCCATTTTCTGCCGGAGAATATTCGGCGGATCAATAAATCTGACCTTTTTTGTTTCCTGATTCGTCATTGCCTTCCCCGAAAATATCCTTTATTTCTTTTCCTTGTTTTTTGAAGACTTTGCCGTTTTCTGCGCCTTTTTCTTAAGATCGCGCAACAACCCCAAAGCTTCTTCCCGAAGTATATCGTCACCCTCAGGGAGGGTATCACTGCCGCGACGGGACGGGCCTGTATAATGATCCGGCTTCCTGCGACGGCGGTCAGGTCCGAAAAAAGACTGGACATCAACAAAACGGCGCGGCTTTTCAATAAGCTGTTCAATACGGGCATAAAGATCCTTGCCACGGAAAGGTTTCACCAGAAACTCGGTAATACCGCTATCCCGCGCCTGCTCCACACGCACTCTATGGCTATAACCCGTCATCATGATAATAGGGACAAAAGGATTCGGTGATTTCGGATCCGTTCGTATTTTTCGAATGAGCTCCGTACCATCATAAGGCTCCATCAACCAGTCGGTAATCACAATATCCGGATTATGCATCAGAAATTTTCTAAATCCGGTATCGGCATCACTGGCCGTCATCACATTCTCGAACCCGAGAATCCCCAGCAACGATGCTGTCAGCGCCAGCATCGGCTTCATATCGTCAATAACCAGAATGTTCGTACTTTTAAATTGATAAGGCATATCTATGAAATATTTTATCTCTATAGATGATAGATTCGCACGATTTTTTACGCAGAACAACAAAAAAATCGGTAAACTCTATCCGTCAAAAGAGCGCTTCGGCACGTGACAGCCCCCCATTCAAGCTTCATCGGCACATGACAACTTACGCTAACTCTTACCTTGTTATGCTTTTTTAAACGTCTTAAACTAGTGTCCATACAATCAACGAAAAGGATCATCAGAATGATGAGTGCCACCAGCATAATACCCGCAACTAAAATGCCCGCAACAAAAGAACAGTTCGATCAGGTCTTTTCAGATTTTAAAAAGCGCTTTGATGCGATGGAGCCGGAAGTGGAAGAGATTGTGCGCGATCCTGCAATGGGGATTGAAGGCTATGTCGTGGTCTGGAATACCGGTATTTCCAAAGGCGGAAAACTGGAAGGCTGCGGCAAGGGCGGAACGCGCATTATGCCGGACTTGAAGCTTGAGGATATCAGACGTTTAGCACGCAGCATGGCGCTTAAAAATGCAGCGGCGGGTTTACCGCTCGGCGGCGGGAAAGCAGGCCTGAAAGCGGATCCCAAGGCTCCTGACTTTGAAAAAACCTATCGCCGTTTTGTGACGTTGTGCAAACCGCACCTTTATAAATTCGGCGGCAAATATGGCGGTTTTGGCTTTGATATCGGCGCATCTCCTGTCCATGCCCTGTGGGCTTGTGATGAACTCGGCACGACAGACTGCTTTACCGGAAAGCCCCTTGAAATGGGTGGCACCGATTATGACCGCGAAGGCATCGCCGGACTGGGCGTTGCAGTAGCCGCCCGCGCCGCTCTTGCGTATGATGGAAAACAGCCCTCTGGTGTGACTTTTTCCGTACAGGGACTGGGCGCGATGGGAGCAGCCGTCTTCCGCTATTTTTCCGAATATGGCGGGCATTTACGGGCGCTGGCTGATCCGCTCTATGGCGGGACATGGACACTGGCCAATGATCCCTCCCCGCAACTGCGGGAGGCTTTGATAAAACGGGACACAGAGACTGTCAGAACCCTGCTCGCTACAGAAGGGCAAAAGCAAAGCGTTGATACGCAGGATGCACTCTATCAAGATGTCGATGTCCTGTTTCCCTGTGCCGTTCAGGATGTCATTACAATCGAGAATGTCGATAAAATAAAAGCGCATTACATAAGCGAAGGCGCAAATAATCCCACGACCCCCGAGGCTTATACAAACCTGTTCAAGCGCGGCATTACCGTCATTCCCGATTTTATCGCCAATGTCGGCGGCATTATCGCAGCCTATATCGAGCTTGTCTCCGATGTCACGCCGGAAGAAAATGTCAGAACCCGCGCCAAGGTCAAGGAAGCCAAAGACATGACAGAGCAAAAAATAGCCGCCAATGTCCATGAATTGCTGGACATGGTAAAAACTCTTGGGGTCGAGCCTTCCCACGCCGGCCAATATATGGCCTACCGTAATATTCTTGGCACAGAATAGGGCGTTGTTCCATGCAGGATCGTGCCGAAATCGTCCATCATAATTTCCTGACCCGTGTGCAGGATGAAAACCTTCCCGACCTTACGACAACGCTGGCAGAGTCCGGCCTGTCCCCTGCGCAGGCCGTAGAAATTTTTGAAAGCCAGTGCCTGAGCCGCCAGCTTGATAATGTCTCGCGCAAATTACAGACACAGGGCGAAGGATTTTACACCATCGGCAGTTCCGGCCACGAAGGCAATGCTGCCATTGCGGCCGCTTTCCGGCGCTATGACATGGCGTTTTTGCATTACCGCGATGCCGCCTTTTTTATCCAGCGTTCCAAACAGCTTGCAGGAAGCACCACCCTCTGGGATATGCTGCTCAGCTTCACGACAGCGAAGGAAGATCCTATTTCCGGTGGACGCCATAAGGTTCTGGGCAGCAAGGCTCTCTTCGTCCCGCCGCAAACCAGCACCATTGCCTCGCACCTTCCCAAAGCCGTTGGGGCGGCTTACAGCATTGGCCTGAATAGAAGGCTGGGACGCAAGGGAATTCTTCCTGATGATGGTGTCATCTTATGCAGTTTTGGCGATGCCTCCGCCAACCACTCTACTGCACAGGGCGCGATCAATACCGCAAGCTGGACGAGTTATCGTAATGTGCCGCTGCCGCTTATATTCATATGCGAGGATAACGGCATCGGCATTTCCACCCCGACCCCTGAGGGCTGGATTAAAGCCAGTCTTGGCAATAAACCGGGTCTTCAGTATTTTTACTGTAACGGCCTTGATGTATTCGATACGTACCGTATATCTAGAGAAGCCGAAGAATATACTAGGAAAACCCGTAAACCGTCTTTCCTTCATATGGGCTGTATCCGCCTGTTCGGTCATGCAGGGCCGGACGCGCAGCATATGTACTTAAACCAGAAACAGATCGAAGACACTGAAAGCCATGATCCCCTGCTCTATTCTGCGACCCTCCTTATCAAGAACAACATTCTTGATAAGGAGAAAATTCTTAACTTATACAAAGGGATCGGAGAAACTGTTGCACGTGCTGCCGGACAAGCCATGACCCGCCCCAAAATGCACAGTGCCCCCGAAGTCATGGAATCAATTATCCCCCCCAAACGGACGCTGCCTCCCGCTCAAAAACCGGAAATATCACGGCTGGATTTATTCAAAGACGATGCCGCCCTGATGAAACAGCCGCAACATATGGCAAAGCTTCTGAGCTGGACGCTGGCGGATCTGATGAACGACCATCCGGAAATCGTCGCGGCAGGCGAAGATATTGGCCGTAAGGGCGGCGCTTATACCGTCACGCAAAAACTGCAAAACAAATTCGGGGCGCACCGCGTCATTGATACATTGCTGGACGAACAAAGCATTCTTGGCCTTGCCATCGGGGTTGCGCATAACGATATCCTTCCCATTCCCGAAATCCAGTTTCTGGCCTATCTCCACAATGCCGAAGACCAGCTACGCGGTGAAGCGGCGACGTTAAGCTTCTTTTCCAACGGACAATATACAAACCCCATGGTTCTCCGCATCGCAGGTCTTGGATACCAGAAAGGCTTTGGCGGTCATTTCCACAATGATAACTCCATTGCCGTCCTGCGCGATATTCCCGGACTCATTATTGCCTGTCCGAGCAATGGCGGCGATGCCGTTGAAATGCTTAGAGAATCTGTCCGGCTGGCGCGGGAGGAACAGCGTGTTGTTATCTTTCTGGAACCGATTGCCCTTTATATGACCCGCGACCTCCACGATCCCAAAGACAATCTCTGGGCAGCCGATTATAAACCACCGGCAAACGCCACGCCGATCAGACTTGGTGATATTGGCCAGTATGGAAATGGCACAGATCTTTGTATTCTTTCCTACGCCAATGGCTATTATCTCTCAAGACAAGCCGCTAAAATACTGGAAGAGAAACACAAAATAAAACTACGTGTGATTGATTTGCGCTGGCTGGCGCCCCTTCATAAAGAGGCTATTCTGGACGCTGTCAAACCCTGTAAAAACCTGCTGATTGTCGATGAATGCCGCACCACGGGCAGCCTGTCCGAAACCCTGATGAGCCTGATCCATGAAAACCTGTCCCCGCCTCCCAACACAAAACGCCTTGCCGCCGAGGATAGCTTTATTCCTTTGGGAAGAGTAGCCACAGTCACAATGCCCGGTAAAGAGGAAATCATTGAAGCCGCTATAAAACTGGTAAAATAACAGTTCGCATTAGAACCATTTCAGTTTTTTGAAAATAATAATCTGGGCAATTACAAGAACAACAAGCAATCCACAAAATATATAGAAGGCCTCACTGTTCTCTGCGCCCGGAATGCCGCCGACATTAATCCCCAAAAGTCCTGTAAAAAAGCCGAGCGGCAGGAAAATAGACGCAATCACAGACAGGACGTACATATTCCTGTTCAGGCGATCCGATAGCGCATTCACCAGCTCATCTTTCACAATCTGGGCACGTTCACGGATCATATCAAGATCCTCGGTATAACGTACCACACGATCAAGGGACTCCTGTAGATGACGTTTATGCATCGGCTCCAGCCATGCCATTTCGGACGTGCGCAGATGCATAATAACATCACGCTGCGGCGCAATATAACGCCGTAAGGTTATGGCTTCTTTACGAATATTAATAATATCCTGCCGCTCCTCGATTTCCGGATCTTCCATGACACGCTCTTCAATATCATCGGTCTGTTCATCAAGATCCGTCAGCACAGGTTCCATCCGTTCGAACAAACGGGCGATCAGCATACAAAGAAAGTCACCGGAGTTTTTAGGCCCCCGCCCCTCTTCAAGCATTGTACGGATATCCTGCACGGCTTTAAGCCTCCGGCGGCGCAGACTGATAATACGATGCCCGTCAATCCATAGCCGGATCGACACCATATCTTCCGGTGATTCATTTTCATTCAGGTTCACGCCACGCAAAATCAAAAGAATACCGTTGTCAAACTCCATAATCCGCGGGCGCGTTTCTTCAGCAAGCAAGGCATCCAGAATAATTTTATCAAGATAACTTACCTCCCGCTCCAGCCAGCCACGTGTTCCGGCATGGCCGGCATCCAGATGAACCCACGCAAGATCCTCGCTTTTGGCAACATCCGAAGCCTCATCATGACTCAAAGGATTTCCATTTCCCCTGCCATCAATTCTATATGCGTGGAGGATACAGCTCCCGGTTTTTTCCATCATCTTTTATCCGTCACAATGCAGGTTAATTCGCACTTGGCAACAAGCCTGCCACTATCGTCATGAATGACAATATCCCATACATGCTTGGTGCGCCCCAGATGTACCGGACGGCAGGTTGCCGTGACGAAACCTTCACGAACCGGACGCAAATGGTTGGCATAAATCTGTGATCCCACCGCGTAATAACGATCCAGATCAATCATCATAAGCGAAGCAAAACTTCCAATTGTTTCTGCCAGAACACAGGTTGCGCCGCCATGCAGAATTCCATGAATCTGGTGTGTCCTTTTATCAACCGACATCCGCGCTTTGACAAAATCATCCTCGACTTCGGTAAATTCAATTCCAAGACCCTGCACGATATTCTCGTGTGTAATAAATTCCGCGAGTTCGCCTGCTTGATATTTTTTAAACCAGATCATTCTTTTTTTATCCTTTATAAAAGACTACCATATATTGGAACAAGGAAGAATCGTTAAAGCACAGGCAGGATAAGTTATGGATATCAACAAAGCAATAGAGACCCACTATACGCGAGAAAAAATGGCCGAAACAATCCTTGATCTGGCACGCCAGAATGCGTCTGATCCGGCCTGTCTAACAATACCGGATCTTGCCCCTTATGATGATATGCATATCGGAGGCCGCAAGGCGACCACCCATTTAATGGATCAGCTTAACCTGCGCCCGGCACAGCATATTCTGGATATTGGCTCCGGCATCGGCGGGCCGGCACGTTTTGTTGCAGAGCATTACGGAACTCACGTCACAGGCATTGACCTGACCCCTGCGCACAAGGAGGCTGCGGACAGATTAAGTCAGGCCGTCTGTCTTGACCAGCGCACCACATTCATAACAGGCTCCGCACTGGCCATGCCTTTTGAAAAACACAGCTTTGATGCCGCCTACATGATTCATGTCGGAATGAATATCCAGAATAAACCAGCGCTTTACAAGGAAGTCGCCCGTATTCTGAAACCCGGCGCTCTGCTGGGAATTTATGATGTTATGGCGGATGACAATAATACCATAGAGAATTTTTCCTTTCCTGTGCCGTGGGCAGAAACACAGGAAACAAGTTTTCTTTACGCTCCCGCTGCCATCAAAACATTACTGGAACAGGCCGGATTTGAAATAATCCACACCGAAAGCCGCCGTGATTTTGCACTGTCCACATTGGAAAAGCTCCTCGGCTCTGAATCCCTGAAATCCCGCAACAATAACTTCCTTCGCGAAGCCCGCAGCAACTTGCAGGACAACATCCGGAATAATCTATGTGCCCCATGGGAAATGATTGGCCGAATAAAAGAAAACCCTGCCTCCACGTCTTGAGCAGGTTAATTTTACTATTTCGAGCCTCTCTTGTGTTAAAAGGCTAGATTTAGAGACAAAAATTGTTATTATGCTTACTGGAACTTTTCTTAAAGGATTGAAAATGACGGATTCCGGTAAATTTATGCAGGGCAAGCGTGGTCTGATTATGGGTGTTGCGAATGATCGCTCGATTGCCTGGGGCATTTCACAGCAACTTGCCGCTCAGGGCGCAGAGCTTGCTTTCACCTTTCAGGGAGATGCTCTGGAAAAGCGCGTCAGGCCACTGGCAGAAAGTGTCGGCTCAAAAATTGTATTACCCTGCGATGTCTCCAGCGACGGGGATATTGACGCTGTGTTTTCTACACTGCAAAAAGAATGGGGGCGCATTGATTTTGTTGTCCACGCCATCGCCTTTTCCGACAAGAACGAACTGGATGGCCTGTATCTGGATACAAGCCGCGCTAATTTCAGCAAAACAATGGACATATCCATTTATTCATTTACCGCCGTTGCGCAACGTGCCGCGCCTTTGATGACCGAAGGCGGCAGTCTTCTGACCCTGACCTATTATGGCGCAGAGCGTGTCATGCCGCATTATAATGTCATGGGTGTTGCCAAAGCCGGACTGGAGGCCTCGGTACGCTATCTGGCAACTGATCTGGGGCCACGCAATATCCGTGTCAATGCTATTTCCGCCGGCCCGATTAAAACACTGGCTGCCAGCGGTATCGGTGATTTTCGTTATATCCTGAAATGGAACGAGCTGAATTCACCCCTGCGCCGTAATGTCACGATTGAAGATGTCGGACGCTCCGGCCTTTTCCTGCTCTCTGATCTGGGCAGTGGCGTGACAGGTGAAATTCTGCATGTTGATTCCGGATACCACACGGTGGGCATGGTACAGGTTGACAGTGCTGCCGAAACAGCAGACCTTCTCAACTCTATCGCCCCGAAGAAAGCCTCGGAAGCGGCATAAAATTTCTTTCTCATATTTCAAGTGAATGAAAGAAAAACCGATGCATCCCTTTACTGGATTCCAGAAGAGAATATTATTATATTGTTTCCAGCTTTTATTGACATGATTACAGGAAAAGTAAAATGACAAAAACAGAAGAAAAACTGAATTTCGGAGCCGATGTTTCACGGTTACTGGATATTGTGGCACATGCTCTTTACTCCAACCGCGATATCTTCTTGCGCGAATTGATTTCCAATGCCTCGGATGCCTGTGACAAACTACGTTACGAGGCCATTGCCAGTCCTGATCTTGTCAAAAATGATCCTGAGTTTAAAATCCGCGTCTTCAAGAATACGGATGACCGCACTCTCAATATTGTGGATAACGGCATTGGCATGACCCGCGAGGAGCTGATTGACAATCTGGGAACAATCGCCAAATCCGGCACAGCGGCGATGATGAAGAAAATAAGCGACGGCGGCACGCAAAAAGAGAAAATGAGCCTGATCGGGCAATTCGGCGTTGGATTTTACGCCTCTTTTATGGTGGCCAATAAAGTCACCGTTATCAGCCGCCGCGCCGGTGACAAACAGGCATGGCTCTGGGAATCCGATGGAAAAACCGGATTTACCGTGCGTGAAGCCACAAAAAAAGAAGCCAAAGCACTGATGGAAGGGCGTGGCACAGCCATTATTCTGCATCTCGATGACGAAGCCAGCGATTTCCTTATTGACGAGAAAATCAGGCAGGTTGTCGAGACCTATTCCGATCATATCGACTTCCCGATTTTCATGAATCAGGAACAGGAAGAAAACGAAAAACCCGTCAATTCCGTGACGGCTCTGTGGGTGCGCCCCAAAGACGACATTACCGAAGAGCAGCACACTGAGTTTTTCCGGCATATCGGCTTTGGCGTGGACGAGCCTTTGCTGACCTCCCACTGGCGCGCCGAGGGCAAGATAGAATACACGGCGCTGCTCTACGTTCCGACAATGCGCCCGATGAACCTTTTTGATCCCGGGCGCAAGACATCCGTAAGGCTTTATGTGAAGCGTGTTTTTATCACGGATGAATGCGAGGGACTGGTTTATCCATGGCTGCGTTTTTTACGCGGCGTGGTGGATAGCGAGGATCTACCGCTGAATATCAGTCGTGAAATGCTGCAGCATAATCCCCTGATTGATAAAATAAGAAATGGCCTTGCCAAGCGCATTCTGGGGGACTTGAACAAACTGGCTGACAGTGATCCCCTCTCTTACGGAATGTTCTGGGGACAGTTTGGCGCTGTCCTGAAAGAAGGCCTGTATGATGCGTTCGAGCATCGCGAAGCCCTTTTAAAAGTCGTGCGTTTTTATTCAACACATGAGGAAAGGACATTAACCTCTTTGTCAGATTATGTCTCGCGCATGAAAGAAGGACAGGAGATAATCTATTATATCAGCGGCGAAAATCTGGAAACGCTGAAAAACAGCCCGCAGATCGAAGGTTTCCGCGCACGCGGAATTGAAGTCCTGTTCCTGACCGATACGATTGATGATTTCTGGCTCCAGACAGTTCTTGATTATGACGGCAAGCCATTCCAGTCCGTTACCAAAGGCAATATTGATCTTGATCGTTTTGAAACTGAAAAAGATGAAGAGAAAAAAGATCATAAAGATGAGTCAGAAGAAAGCAGCATCGGAGAATTGCGAGCTCTGATTGCCGAAACCCTGAAAGAAGAAATAGGCGAGGTGCGCATTTCAAAGCGCCTGACCAGTTCGCCCGTCTGCCTTGTTGCCGCCGATAACGAGGTTGATCTGCGGATGGAACGTGTTTTGCGTGTTCACCAGAAATATGAAAGCACCTCAAAGCGCGTTCTGGAGATTAATCCGGATCATACGCTGATCAAAAGACTGGCAGCAATGATGGATAATAAAGCCCGGAATACCGAGCTTGCCGATGCGGCATGGCTTCTCCTGGATCAGGCACGTATTATTCAGGGCGAGCCCATCCCCGATCCCGCCGGCTTTACCAAACGCATGAGCAATTTCATGGAGCGCGGACTGGCCGCATAAAATTTCAAAAACCTGCAAAAAGAATGTAAATAACACAAGGTTATATTTGACATATATCTTAAATTTAGCTATAGTCCCTTATGCCATCACAAATAAAAGATATGTCCGTTACCGATCTTGTCAGGTTATTTAAGGAAAATGCCGTTACGGCATCTGATTGCGCGCATCTTTGCATTGACGTCCAGAAAATTTATGACAATCTTTCCACGGCAACGCATATTGCCGATAAAATTAATCCGGTTTTTAATCAACTGGGAATTTGTAATTACCTTATTTTTCAGGCATATGAGGTAAATGAAAACGGCCTGCCTTTCGGTTCCAGTGCCTTTAATCAGGTCAGGCCTTTTCCCGGCGATAAAATTGTACGCAAAACAAGATCTTCTGCTGTTGGCGGCAGTAACATAGATACCTTACTAAAAGAAAACAACTCCAGACTTGTGGCCATTACCGGCTTTGCTTTTGGACAATGTGTCAAGCAAACTGCCGAGGATATACAAAAAGGGCAATATGGCTATCATACCGTTATCTTTACAGATGGCGTCAATAGAGACCCTTCCCATTATAGTCTTCAGGATGAAATGGCAAAAAAGGGCATCGTTTTTACAAGTTCTCAAAACTTCTTTGAGGCTCTGCAAAAGATTGAGACCTGCCGTTCTAAGCCGCTTTTGCCTGTGCAACCAGATCCGCGTATTTGATTTCCGGCCTTGGTCCCATGTGGCTGATGACTTCTGTCGCGGCGAGTGTACCGAGCAGACCGCAGGTTTTCATATCCATACCCTGCGTAAAGCCATAGAGGAAACCGGCGGCGTACTGGTCTCCTGCGCCCGTGGTATCAACGACTTTGGCTTTTTGCGGGGGGATTTCGATGATCTGGTCTCCGGAAATAACGACCGAGCCTTTTTCACTGCGGGTGAGTGCCGAGATTTCGCATTTTCCTGACACAATTTTTGCCGCCTGTTCGAAATTTTCAACCTCGTAAAGTGATTTAATCTCGTCTTCATTGGCAAACAGAATATCAACATGGTTTTCAACCAGATACTGAAAGTCAGCACGGTGACGGTCAACACAGAACGGATCAGAAAGCGTCAGCGCCACACGGTGTCCGGCATCATGTGCGATTTCCCCTGCTTTTTGAAAGGCTCGTTTTGCCTGTTCCCGATCATAGAGATAGCCTTCCAGATAGGTAATACGGGCAGAAGCAATCAGGTCACTATCAATATCATCAACCCCCATTTCGACCGAAGCACCCAGAAATGTGTTCATCGTGCGTTGTCCATCCGGTGTCACAAGGATAAGACAGCGCCCCGTGGGTGCCCCCACAGCCAGCGGCGCTGTTTCATGGGTCACCCCCTGCGCTTTCATATCATGACGGAAAACATCACCAAGCTGGTCACTGGCAACTTTACCGATATATGCACCCTTGCCACCAAACGAGGCAAAACCCGCCATTGTGTTTCCGGCACTACCGCCCGAACTTTCAATGCCCGTCCCCATCTGCGCATAAAGTGCCACGGCGCGTACTTCGTCAATCAGGCTCATTGTGCCTTTTTTCATGTTATATTGCCTGTCCTGCTCCGCAACGAACTCTTCTGTTGCATGTGCCAGCACATCGACAAGCGCGTTCCCGATTGCAACCATATCATAAAGCGGTTCCGACATTTTAAATTCTCCTTTGAAATTTGCATGTAATCACCTTACATATGTATCGGAAACAAAAAGAAAGGCCAAGACATCATGGAAAAAGAATCCACGGAGAATATCAAGGATCGTGCCATCAAGGCCGCGTTAGAACTGGCCGCAACGCAGGGCTGGGGCGTTACAAGCCTTGCTGATATTGCCACAGCAGCAGAAATTCCGCTTTCCAGACTCCATGAGTATTTCGAGGATCGTTTTGATATTCTGACCGCCTATGGCCGTATGATCGATAACGAAACTCTGGACTCCGCTGGCACGGTAGATCAGAGCCTCTCCCCACGCGAGCGCCTGTTTGATCTGCTGATGGCGCGTTTTGATGTACTGAATAAGGATCGCGCCGGTGTCTGCGCGATATTAAAGTCATTCTGCTTTGATCCGAAGCAGACGGTCATCAGTCTGCCGCATCTGGGGCGCTCGATGAGCTGGATGCTCGAAGCTGCCGGAATTAGCACAGCCGGCCTTAAAGGTGCCGTGAAAGTCGCGGGTCTGACCGGACTTTATCTGAAAACCGTCAAAATCTGGAAGGACGATGACAGCCCCGACATGGCCAAAACCATGGCAGCTCTTGATCAGTATCTGGATCGCGCTGAAAGATGGGCTGGAAATTTTGGACTTTGAACTTCATTGCCTTCCTTTATACAAAAGCACCCTTGCGAAAGCAGGGATACTGGAATATTTGAAAACACCACGGTTCCTGATTTTTGTTGACTTGTTTTCATAAAATTAATATAAGGGATTAAGTTATAAAAAAGGAGACATTGATGACCGAGCAAACACACCATGAAAAAATTGAGGCCTATAGAAACCGGATTGCTGCTGCACAAACCCTCCCTTCTCTCACTGACAGACTGAAGACGCTGAAGCAGCTGAAGGCCGTTTTCGAACAGTGCGTTCAAGAAAATGCTATGAAAATAGCAAAAGAAAACAGGCTTATCCCCGGTACGGACAGAATAAGCCGTAGCACAGCCCATACCATCAATAAACTCAATAACCAAAACTTTGATTATAAAG
>PFTR01000036.1:0-1296 GCA_002789675.1 Alphaproteobacteria bacterium CG_4_9_14_3_um_filter_47_13
ATATCGGTAGATCCCTTTCGTTTTAATGTCAGAATTCCACCTTAGCAACATGTCCGATTTTCTGAGACCACCTCTAACAAGGCAAAAACATCTGGCAAGGGGTTTGTGGTTGTCTTTGCACTAGCGGCGGGTCTTGCGGTAGGCAGCGGGGCATATAATGCGCTGGAACAAGCACGTTCGGATAGACCACAAAATCCGCCGGCTGCGGCAGCGGCGCATGAGTACCGGGTTTCAGGCGGTGCAGATTGTGTCCTGAAAAAATCTTTTACGCCCTCGGCAGAAGGGCAGCAGGCCGGAAATGACAATACTCCATATACATTTCCCGGAAACTGCACTGTCCAGTCTCCGGCATTGTAAGGTTTTCCGGCGAAAGATCAAAACGAAGGTCGCGTTGTTTGTCTGGGGGGGAGAGGAAAACGGCTCCTGTTTCTTCAATCCGTTCCAATCAGTTCTTTGCTGTTATTGTACCGCATTCCAGCGTCATTTCCTGAATTTTTTATTTAATGCGGATCAGAAAATATGATTCCCTGATCTTTTGCTTTTTGCTGCACAAGATTCCATATTCTTTGAGCTGACCAGGGAAGGCATTTTTTGTAAGCGCCAAGATCATAAAGATCGGCAGGGTACGAGAATATTTCAGCGCATACCTTTTGCAAGGCGCCCTTTCCCCAGATAAAATCAGGAGCGTTTTTCGTCATATTAACGACGGATGCCCAGACGTTTGATGATGTCCTGATAGCCGTTCTCATCTTTTTTCTTCAGGTAATCCAGAAGCTTGCGTCGTCTGGCAACCATTCTGAGAAGTCCATGGCGGCTGTGGATGTCTTTTTTGTGGGCTTGCATATGTTCAGACAGGGTATTGATACGGCTTGTCAGGATCGCAATCTGTACGTTTGGTGAGCCTGTATCACCTTTTTTTGTTTCGTACTCTCCGATAAGCTCTTGCTTACGTTCTGGACTAATCGACATCGGTTTCTCCTTCTTATTTACAGGTTTAACACGCGTATCGGTGAAATTTCCGCGCCAGCCACTGTGACAAGAGCAACAGGTTTGCCATTATACAGTGCCAGAACAGTGGCATCTTCCTCCAGATCTATGCCCGCATTGTAGAGTCTGTCTACATCCGGGCGGGCGATAAAGAGAAGTTTCTGCCCGTTTTTCAGCCGTGAAGCTTCCTGCTGATTTAAATCCAGAGCCGGGATGTCGTCTAGCACTGTCTCTACAGGAAGCAATACATCTTCTTCAAGTCCGGCAATATCACCGATTTCCTTTATATTTGCAAGAGAAATCGCATTC
>PFTR01000036.1:1305-10668 GCA_002789675.1 Alphaproteobacteria bacterium CG_4_9_14_3_um_filter_47_13
TCGTAAAAGGACCAACGGATTCCCGCCGTAGATTAGAGATATAGCCGACAGTCCCCAATTCGATGGCCATATCGCGGGCAAGAGAGCGCATATAAGTGCCTTTGCCGCACAAACACTGAAAGCGGGCATAATCAGGAAAGGTTTCGATTAGTGCCAGTGTTTCAATATAAACAGGGCGGGATTTGATATCGACCTGCTGCCCGCTTCTGGCCAGATCATAGGCGCGTTCCCCGTCTATTTTAATGGCTGAAAATTGCGGCGGGGTTTGCTCTATATCGCCTGTGAATTGCGGAAGAATCGTCCGGATATCCTCTTCTGTCGGGCGATGATCTGATGTTTCAATGATTTTTCCTTCGGCATCATCGGTGTCGCGTGCCTGTCCCCAGATAACATCAAAGCTATAGGTTTTGAGATGATCCTGACAAAAAGGGATTGTTTTTGTTGCTTCGCCGAGCGCAATCGGCAGAATCCCTGTCGCCAGTGGGTCAAGTGTTCCGCCGTGTCCCGCTTTTTGCGCATTCAGACTACGGCGCACTATATTGACAGCATCGCTGGAGCTTAACCCGGATGGTTTGTCCAGATTAATCCAGCCGTTAATAATATCACCTTTTCGTTTTCCCATCTGTTCTTTGTATAGACAGAACAAAGAAAGGAAAGAAATATTTTGATATAACAGGCAATATATTTGTATGAAGATTCTAACAGGAATTTGATCAACAAAAAAGTAGCCATAAGGCCGCTTTTTTTTAAAATGGTAATCAAGCCCTGATTATTTAGTGGCTTCTTCTTTTTTAGTGGTATTTTCACCGCCCCCGAATAAGCTGCCATAGCGGTTTTCAAATTTGGAAAGCTGACCTTTTTCAATCACTTTCTGTGCGCCGCCACTCCATGCAGGGTGGCTCAGGCAATCAATGTCAAGTTTCATGACATCGCCTTCTTTGCCGTAGGTACTGCGTGTTTTATATTCCGTGCCGTCCGTCAGGACAACCGTAATTTCGTGGTAATCGGGATGCGTTTCAGCTTTCATCGTACGTCTCCTCTTGAATGACGGGCATTTCTATCGTTAATAGAGCATGATTGCAAGCTTTTTTCTGAAATAAATGGTGACATGAAATAAGCTTGCGCGGTTTTTAAAGATTGTCTATGAATTGAGCTATGACAATGAATAAAGAAAAGCTGGGTATACACGAAGTATCGGGGCAATTTATCTGCTCTTCACAAGCGATGGACGATGTCTATCGCCTTGCGTTTCAGCAGGCCGCGCTTCATGCGGAAAATCTGCACTGGCTTCCTGATGTGCCGGAAGAAGGAAAGCAGCGTATCGCACTGGCTTTAAAAGAAGACAGGCTGGAAGCGGGGGTTTTAAATCAAGCGGGAGAAGTGTACGCAGGTTTGATTTTGTTAAGTCCTTTGTGGATGATGAAGGAGGGTTCTCTTCAGTCCGGTATGCAGATGGACGATGTTATTGTCGATAAAGCACAGCGTGGCCGTAATCTGGGACAATATGCAATTTCTTATGCCGCATTTCAGTCCTCTAGAAAGGGAGGGAGATTTCTTGGCTGGGAGTGTGAAGAGGGAAATAGTGCCTCCAAAGTCTATGAAATAGTAGGCGCACACAAACGCAGAGAAAAGCCTTTTCGGCTGGCGAAAGAAGATATTGATAAAATTAAATCTGATGGAGGTAATACCAGTATCTTCCGTGTCGAATCCATGTCTGATATTTTTAATAAAAAGGCAGGAGTTTTCCCCACAGCTCCTGGAATCAGGGATCCTATTTCAAATCTTTATGATTCTATTCTTTATGATGAAAATGGTTTTTTTCAGGCAGGATGTCTTGTGTCGCAGCGTATTAGCGTTTTGAGAACGCTCGGCTACAAACCTGACGGGATACATGAAGAAAGCCCAACAGGATATCAGATCGAATCCATAGATTTTTCAAAAAACCTTTCACAGAAGCAAGTGGATATCGCGGCAGTCAAATTGATAGATCAAACGGTGGGCATTCTCAGAAAAGGAGAAAAGGGTTGTGATTTTGTGGATATAGTCGGATATCCTCAGGACAGAACAATGCTAACACTTGCCGAGCATTATGGTGCTGCTGTTACATCTTATACAGGCTCTCCTTCCACACTCTGGATGCTTGATGGATCATCGTTTAAAAAGGCGGCCATGACAGGCGCAAAACTGGAACTGAAATAATGGAAATGGGAATGGGTACAGATGCAAGCGCAACGTAAGAACGAATTATATGCGGATAAATGGTGGTATCCGGAGAATTTTGCCAGCAATCTGCCTTATTTGAAAATGCGGATGGGCTTGATCAAGGCGGTGCGGGCTTATTTTGATGCGCAGGATTTTTATGAGATTGAAACGCCGATTTTGCAGGTGTGTCCGGTGATGGATACGCATATTCATGCGTTTGCTTCGGATATATTGGGTGTGGATTTGAAAAAAGAGCGGACATTATATCTGCATACCAGTCCCGAATTCGCGATGAAAAAGCTGATGGTCGCGGGAATTGACAGGCTTTACCAGATTTGCCATGTCTTTAGAAATGGCGAGGGGTCGCGCCTTCATAGCCCTGAATTCACCATGATTGAATGGTACAGGGCGCCGGGGGGGTATGAGGATATTATGGAGGATTGCATCGGGTTGCTCCGTTTTTGTGCGGAAAAGCTTGGTGTCAAAACATTCAGACATAAAGATAAGACGTGTGATCCTTTTAAGTCGTGGCAGAAAATATCTGTGGCCGAGGCTTTTATGCATTATGCCGATATAGATCTGACCGCGTTTCTGGAGGATAAAGAAGGCTTTTCCAGAGCCATTGCCGCGCAGGGCATTCGTGTTGCCGAAGATGATCGTTGGGATGATCTGTTTTTCCGCGTTATGGCGGATAAAATCGAGCCTTTTCTGGGGATGGAAGTTCCGACGATCATTTATGATTATCCGGCTTCTATGGCCTCGCTCTCGCGGCGCAAACCGGATGCCCCGCGCTTTGCAGAGCGGTTCGAGCTTTATGTCTGCGGAATAGAGCTTGCCAATGCGTTCGGCGAGCTCACCGATGCCGTGGAACAGGAAACGCGCTTTCACGAAGAAATGGCTGTTAAGAATACGCTCTATGGTGAACAATACCCCATTGACGAGGATTTCATTCATGCCCTCAAATTCGGTCTGCCCGATAGCGGCGGGATTGCGCTTGGTATTGACCGTTTTGCGATGCTGGTGAGCGGGGCGGAGGATATTGCGCAGGTGTTATGGGCGGGAAAGCCATAATCTTATTAAAATGTAACCTGCCCCATAAATCTTTCGATATTGCTGCAAAGCATATAGATTTTTTTACAGAAGCTGATAAACAAAGTCAGGTTTTGATTTGATATCTGTAAAAAAGTGAAAAGGGAGTGCCTGAAATGATTGTGGGATGTCCAAAAGAAATAAAAGCGCAGGAGCATCGTGTCGGGCTGGTTCCGTCTTCTGTGCGGGAGTATGTCAATCACGGTCATAAAGTGATTATGCAGACCGGAGCAGGGGCGGGTATTAATTTCACAGATCAGGATTATCTCGAGGCAGGCGCAGAAATTCGCGGGTCGGCGCAGGAGATTTTTGCCGAAGCGGATATGATTGTGAAAGTAAAAGAGCCGCAGGCTGTGGAATGCGCCATGCTGCGCGAGGGACAGATTTTGTTTACCTATCTGCATCTGGCCGCTGATCCTGAACAGGCCAGAGGGTTGATGAAATCCGGTTGCGTAGCGATTGCCTATGAAACGGTGACAGGCAGGAATGGTAAAGGATTGCCGTTACTGGCGCCGATGAGTGAGGTTGCAGGGCGACTGGGGACTATTGTTGGTTCCTATTACCTACAAAAGCATATGGGGGGAACCGGGCGGCTGATTTGTGGCGTGCCGGGGGTGATGCCTGCGAATGTTCTTGTCATTGGCGGCGGCGTGGCCGGATTTAACGCGGCGCGGATTGCTGTGGGCATGGGCGCGAATGTCACGATTCTTGAAAAAGACCATGATCGTATTCGTTTTCTCGATGATTATTTCCGGGGCGAGGCGACGGTTGTGTATTCCAGTATTGATTTTATCGAAAAAAATGCTCCGCAGATGGATATGATTATCGGCGCCGTCCTTATTCCGGGGGCTTCAGCGCCAAAGCTTGTGACGCGGGAGATGCTTAAAAAAATGGCACCGGGAACCGTGATTGTCGATATTGCGATTGATCAGGGTGGCTGCTTTGAAACCAGCAAACCCACAACCCACAGTGATCCGGTTTATGTGATTGATGATGTTGTGCATTATTGTGTAGCAAATATGCCGGGCGCTGTGCCGTTATCGTCGGCATTGGCGCTCAATCATGCCGTTTTGCCTTACGGTTTGAAATTGGCCGATAAGGGCTGGAAAGAAGCGCTGGCGGCTGATCCTGATCTCCGGAATGGTCTGAATATCTGTTTTGGCGAGATTGCCTATGAGAGCGTGGCAAAGGCGCTGGGACTGCCTTTTAATCCTGATCCGGTAGCGCTCGCAGTATAAAATCTGTTTTTTGCTTGAAAAGACATTGACAGAACGGCATTTTGTTCTGTATTGATAACGCACTTACTTCAAGCGGGAGTAGTTCAGTTGGTTAGAATGCAGCCCTGTCACGGCTGAGGTCGCGGGTTCAAGTCCCGTCTCTCGCGCCATTTATCCTGTCGCCAATGTTCGGTGACGTTCAGGAAAGTCCAGAAAGTCCCGGTAAAGCGGGGCTTTTTCTTTTGTCTACGTTCTTCCGTGTCCATAACAATTCGTTTACAGCCGGAAAAAATGCGGGTACTTTTTAGGGGTACATGGAATATACCCAGAAAGGATGTACCCGCATGGTTCTTACAAACACGCAATGCCAGAACGCAAAATCCAAGGAAAAGCCTCATAAATTGACCGACGGCGGCGGATTATTGTTACTGATTAGCCCGAACGGCTCAAAATACTGGCGGTTACGGTACTATTGGCTGGGCAAAGAAAAGATGCTGGGGCTAGGGGTTTATCCCCGCGTGTCGTTGGCAGAGGCGCGCGCAAAGAGGGAAGAAGCCAAGAAGCTGCTGGACAGGGACATAGACCCGTCCGCTGCAAAAAAGCAGGCCAGACGGCAGGCACGGATGAATGCGGAAAATACCTTTGAGTCCGTGGCGCGGGAATGGCACGGCAAGAAAACTGAAAGCTGGGCACCCAGAACTGGCGAAAAAATCCTTAGTTATCTGGAAAACGATGTTTTCCCGTATATTGGCAGCCGCCCGATTGCAGAGATTGATCCGCCCGAATTGCTGGACGTGTTGCGGAAAATTGAGGAACGGAAAGCGTATTATGCCGCAAACAGGATGAAACAGGTCTGCGGGCAGGTTTTCCGTTATGGCGTAGCCACAGGCAAAAACCCCCGTGACCCTTCCGCCGATCTTAAAGGGGCGCTGACTACGGGCAAAACGAAACACCTTGCAGCTCTGAATATCAAAGAGATACCGGAGTTTCTGCAAAAGCTGGATAAAAACGATATTCGCCTGTTTCCGCAGACTCGGCGCGGGATCAGGCTATTGATGCTGACTGCCGTGCGGACAACGGAACTGATACGGGCAACATGGGATGAAATTGACCTTGAAAACGCGGTTTGGGAGATTCCGGCAGAACGCATGAAAATGGGAGCGCCGCACATTATCCCCTTGTCCCGGCAGGTTGTAGCTTTGTTCAGGGAACAGCAGGAAGATACCAGGCACCTGAATACGCCGTGGGCGTTCCCCAGCCAGCCGCGCCCGAAAGAGCATATGAGCAATAACACCATTTTGCAGGGTATAAAGCGGCTGGGCTATGGCGGACGCATGACCGGCCACGGATTCCGCAGCCTGTTCATGACAACGCTTATGGAAGAACTGGACTATCCGCACGAAATACCGGACGCCCAGCTTGCTCATGCAAAGGGTAACAGTGTGCGCTGCGCCTATGACCGGACAAAATACCTGCCCCAGCGTACAAAGATGATGCAGGAATGGGCAGATTATCTGGACGCTGTGGCCGCTGGCGGGAAGATGATACAGGGAAATTTTAGAAAAAGAGCGTAAGGCATGGATATACAAGGATCAGAACGGGATAGTGATGAAAATGCACTATTGAAGTGGGGACGCCTTCGAATGGCGCAAGATATTGCTTCTGAAATGGCATGCTTCAATTCCCTTGAAGATGCGTGTCAGGAAATCGTCCATCTTAAGAGAGAAATTGTAAGTCTTCGGATAGAAAACGCAATATTGAAAAATAAGCGGGGTAGGGGCAGGCCAAAAAAGAGTAAAAATTCAGGCCGAGGGATTTGGGGCGCTTTGATGTTCTCAGATCAAAAAGAGCCTGCGGCTGGTGGCAGGCCTGTAAAAACGAGTGAAGCAGAAATGAGAGCGGCTATAGAAAACATTGATTCCGCTAAAGCTGCTCTAAAAACCAGCTATCCTAAAACCATAAGAAAGATGATAAAACTTCGTTTTCCTGACATGTCTGAGTACAAAATAAAAGAAGCGACCAAAAGCGTCCATGAGCAGTTTAGGTACTACAAACAAAAAATCAGCAAAATTGACAAGCAGAAAACCCCCCTGAAAAATCCCTGATTTATGGGCGGCTATTAGCTGCTTTTTGAAAGCCTCATGCTGATTCGTAGCGATGCAATGGTGCGTTCGCATGTAATCAGAAAAAGAGGTTTTGCAATGAAAAGACTCACCCCATTTCGTCAGTGGCTTTCTGCCAATGGCATCGGCGTAACCAAGGGCTACCAGCTCGTTGCGCAAAACAAGCTGAAAACCGTCAAAATTGGCAAAAATCGTTTTATCACTGAAGAATCTGCTCAGGCTTTCATCGACAATCTGAATGACGAAGCAGAAAATCAGGGGGCGTAAGTCATGACATACCAAAAGAAAAGCCCCAGCGGCGGCAACCGCGAAGGGGCTAATAAATATCGACTGCCTCAGATTAGCAAATCCACCCTTTCCCGGCAACTCAATTTTGCAGAAATCAATGCAGCGGCACTGACCGTCTTGCCTTCCCTGCTAGGCCGTTGGCTACCGGACGGCAAGCTGCACGGGCGAGAATATACAGCCCGAAACCCGCGCCGCGCCGATAGAAAAGCGGGATCGTTCCGGGTAAATGTCCGCACCGGACGCTGGGCCGATTTTGCAACCGGCGACAAGAGCGGCGACGTTATCAGTCTGGCCGCATATCTTTCAGGAAATGGACAAGGAGAAGCCGCCCGCGAACTGGCAAAAATGCTGGGGGTGAATCATGCCTGATATGTTCAAACCCCTGAGTGCAACGGAAAAAGCGGCGAACCGAAAACAAACTGGCGGGAAAGATGAAGGCATAGCCATTGTGCCCGTGCCTGATGATGTTATACGCGAAACGCAAGAGCATTATCAACTTGGGAAGCCGATAAGCTTTTGGGAATACAAGGACGATAAAGGCAAAACCCTTTTCTTTGTGTGCAGGTTTATCGACAAGGATGGCAACAAGGAAGACCGCCCGCTATCGTATCGCAAATATAAAAACGGCAAGTCCCACTGGGCTTGGAAGGCGCTGGATACGCCCCGCCCGCTTTATGGGCTGGATCGTCTGGCAAAGCGCCCGGATGCCCCTGTCATTGTCTGTGAAGGCGAAAAGGCGGCGAATGCGGTAACGGCTCTATTTCCCGATCATGTAGCCGTGACAAGCCCCAACGGAGCCGGGTCACCGCATAAGGCTGACTGGACGCCGCTTTCTGGCCGAGACGTAACCATATGGCCGGATCATGATGACGAAGGCCGTAAATATGCCAAAAGCGCCGCAATGCTGGTAAAGAAGGCCGGCGCGCAATCTGTCCGCATTGTAACCGTGCCGGATGATTTCCGGGAGAAATGGGACTTGGCGGATGATCTTCCAAAGGGCAGAACGCAAGACGATCTGGAAAGCCTTTTAAGTGAAGCGCAGGCCGTTATTGATCCGCTGGAAAATCTTGTGGAACGGGTAACGGACGATCCCGGCGCGGCCTATATGCCGGACGTTCTGGATGCGCTGGCGGCAATGCAACACGAAAATTATCCGGCCTTTATCTCCCTTCGCGCTCAACTGAAAAAAGCGGGTGCAGGCGTGACCATGCTTGATTCTGCTATGACAAAAAGAAGCATGGAACAGGGAGAAATCAGCCCGGAGCCGGATCATTTGGAACTGGCCCGTGAGGTTATCGATCATATCGGAGCCGACAATCTGCTGGGCACTGTTGCCCATGTCTGGCGCTGGCATGATAGCGGTGTATGGCGGCCTGTGCCTGACAGGGCTATAAAGCAAGACGTGCAGCGCAGCCTTGAGAATAACAGCCGTCAAGTTTTTCGTGGAACTGTGGATGCTATTGCGGACGTGCTGAAAACGGAAACCCATGCGCCGGAACACGAATGGAACGTAAATCAGGATGCCGTCAACGTCCTGAATGGCGAACTGCACTGGAACGGCGCGGAATGGGAATTGCAGCCCCATTGTCGAGAGCATTACCGGACAACGCAAGTTCCGGTTGCTTATGACCCGCAAGCCGGTTGCCAGCGATTTACGCAATTCCTGACCGAGATTTTTCAAAACAACCCTGACGGGCAGGATAAGGCGCTGGCGCTGCTGGAAATGATCGGCTACACGCTGGTAAGTCATGCCCGGTTTGAGCGTTTTGCCCTGCTGATTGGCCCCGGCGCAAACGGAAAAAGCGTGGTCATGGAAGTAGTGCGGGCGCTGGTAGGGTCAGAAAGCGTCGCTGCCGTGCAGCCGTCGCAATTCGGGAACAAGTTTCAGAGGGCACACTTGCACCTGAAGCTGGCCAACCTTGTAACCGAAATTGCCGAGGGCGGCGAAATCGCAGACGCAGAACTGAAAGCGATAACGTCCGGCGAATTGACTACGGCAGAACACAAAAACAAAAACCCCTTTGATTTTTGTCCGTTCTGCACCTGCTGGTTTGGCGCAAACCATATGCCGCACACGCGGGATTTTTCGGATGCACTTTTCCGGCGAGCGCTGGTTATTCCTTTTAACCGGATATTCAAGGGCGTGGATGCTGACCCGCACCTGAAAATCAAGCTGCTTGACGAACTGCCCGGCATTATGAATCTGGCTATGCAAGCCTTTGGGGAAGTGATGAAACGCGGCACGTTCACCGAACCGCAAAGCTGCCTTGCCGCCAAACAGGAATGGCGTCTGGAAGCGGATCAGGCGGCGCAGTTTACCGATGAAAAATGCGTAATTAAACCAGAGGCCGCCATAGGATCAGGCGAACTTTATAACGAATATAGAACCCTCTGCAAAAGTTTGAAGTAACGGTGGTGGAGCGCCATTTTGGACAATTTGAGGA
>PFTR01000119.1 GCA_002789675.1 Alphaproteobacteria bacterium CG_4_9_14_3_um_filter_47_13
CTTTTTGTCATATCGGTAGATCCCTTTCGTTTTAATGTCAGAATTCCACCTTAGCAACATGTCCGATTTTCTGGGACCACCTCTTATCTCTGTCTTCCAAAGGCAGATAGACCAAATCTATATCAACAGAAAGTCGTGGCAAATCGCGTATAAAAAGATTGATCGCCGTGCCACCTTTCAGGGCAAAGCATTCTTCTTTCGCAACAAACGGCAATACGCGCATCAACAGTTGAACCTGCTTGTAATAAATACTGTTCTTATCCATGCATCTCTTCCGGTACGGTTATCATGTATTTTTCATCCAGCTTGCCCCCCTTGGCCAGCATTCTTTTACCGGAACCAAGCAAACCGCTTTCCATTGTGTAACAATCCACATCTGTTTTTTTAAGCCATGCATGCTGGTGACGCTCCGCAAACCAAAGAAACAGGCGGCGAACCTTTATACTGGTACAATGTTCCAGTAATTTATTCAGGCGGCGGGGAGAAAGGTTAACCAGCCCTTGCATCAACTGATCCGCATATTCAAAGGATATAGTATCGGGCACGTCCAACAATGCTTCAAAGAAAGCCTTTTCTGGCGAAGAAAGACGTAGAGGCCATTCACTCAATCCCCATGACAATTCCGCGCTATGATCGAGATTAAGGAAGTCACTCTTGTTAAATAACTGTCCTTCATTATGGCGCACAAAGGCTACGTCCGTGAGCAACTTATTTATCCACGTAGGCAAAGCATCCCGCCCGTATAAATGGATAGTCTTGTGTTTGCCAAGCTCAGAATAATGCCCAAGCCCCTGAAGCGCCAGAGCGGTTACGCCGCCCGGACATAAATCACTGCAGCACATATATTGCAGGGAACAGACAATCCCTTCCCATGTCACTTTGGTATCGGGCTTTTTATAAACTCCATAGGCTAAGGAGGATAACTGACCGCTTTTGATCCAGTTATCCAGCGTGTGCCGTTTTATCCCCTTGGATAGAAGCCATGACCTTGTAACCACCAGACCATATGGCGCTAAAATCTGCGGATTATATTTTTCTGTTTCAGCCATAAAGTTTTCAATTATCCTTAAATGCGGCGACTATCGCCGCATTTATTATGCACCATATCATATTTTTAGTTTATTAAAAGATATACTTACGGCAGATAACGCCGTAAAATACAGGTAATGGCAAACCACATCAATACAATGGAGAGGATAGGGGAAAAAATTTAACCAAAGAGAGAGTACCAAGTATCAGCCCCTAGAACAAAGCATTTTCAAGGTTGGTGCGGGCGGTCGGACTTGAACCGACACTCCCTAAGGAACGGCATTTTGAGTGCCGCGCGTCTACCAATTCCACCACGCCCGCAACGGCTATACCCATAGCTGATATAAAAAGAACCGACAAGATCTTTTTTCAATAAAAGCAAAGCTATGCTACTTTTTCCTTTTTTTTCTGTGGTCTTATCTTACGCACATTAATCGCTGCGGCATCAAGATTATTTTTAATATGAGATGCATAATATTTTTCAATCATCTCGACACTGGTGCGACAGTTTTTTGCAATCTGGTAAATATCAGCGCCCTCCATCAGACGTAGACAAATATAGGTGTGGCGAAGACTATAGGCTGTGCGCCGATTTCCCTCCCTATCAAACTTAAGCCCTTCTTCGTCCAAAATGTTATTAAGAAGTTCGCGGTGTGTTTTCGGAAAGAGCAAATCTGTAGGGGCAGGATCATTCCTTTCCTTCAATCGTTCAAATGGCCTGATAGCACCAGTCGTACTTTTGCAATAACCGACACCGCGTTTACCACGCACTTCAATTTCTAAAATGGTTTCTTCGGTGGCCTCATCCTCAACAATGACAACATCCCTGTATTGAAGGCGCATAGCTTCGTCAGGGCGAAGCCCTGTATTCGCCATAAACAGCACATAGTCGTGAAGCTGTTCACACTGCCACTTATATCTTTTCCGTACTGGACTGTTCGCACGGCGGCGTGTTGCCGTATATAACTGCCGATATTCCTCAGGTGAGAACCATGCCCGATGGGATATTTTACCGGACGATTTATAAGGCTCTGAAAGGTCAGGCAATCGATCCAGCCACTCATGCCGAACAGCCGTTTTTAAAACCTGACGGAGCGCCACAATTTCTTGATGTATAGTGCTACGTGCGGGCGGTTCTCCCCGCTTTTCAATGGCTTGCTCCCGCCGATGGATTCTATATTCCTGCACTTGTCCGGGCGTTATTTCAGAAAGTCCCATATCCCCGAAAAAGGGTATTAGATTTACCTTTATTCTTAACTTTACCCCAGCCACATAAGCCGAGCTTCTCTGACCTTCTGTAATTATTTCAAATTCACGTTCGAATTGTTTTGCCGCTGTGCGGAAGTTTCTTTCATTTACCACTTCACCGCGCTTATGCTTTCCGTGCAACTCAAGATACCAGTCTTCGGCAAACTCCTTTGCATTAGATAAACTTTCTTCCTTGGTACTAACGCGCCTGTTTTTGCCTGCTAAATATGTTGAGCATTGCCAACATGTACTATTTTCCCGCCTATAAACGTGAAGCTTTCCGCCCATTAGAGTATGTGTTGCCATGCCTAAAACCACCTCTCTTAAAATGTGTATTTTGTGTAAGAGTTGTGTAAGTATATTTAGACCACATCAATGTGTCAAATTAGGTCGTAAGTTATTGATATTTAAAGAAAGTGTGCTTTACAGAAAAATTACTTTGCACGATTTTGAATCCGGCGCGTCTACCAATTCCACCACACCCGCATATAAATGGAAACTACCAGAAATAAAAAAAATGGCAACCAATATCCAGCGATAAAAGCTGACTCTTATATTACCTCTTTCCGTGCCTTGCCCTTTTCCGTCATTAATAAAGAGATACCCGCCCGTTCGTAAGTTCCAGCGTCTTGTCCATCTGGTCGGCGAGATCCATATTATGAGTAGCAATCAAAGCCCCAATTCCCGTGCTGCGTACCAGATCAATCAATATATTGAACACTTCCGCCGAAGTGGGAGGGTCAAGATTGCCTGTCGGCTCGTCCGCCAGCAGGAGTTTCGGGCCGTTGGCCAGCGCACGGGCAATGGCAACGCGCTGTTTCTCACCGCCGGAAAGCTGCCCCGGTCGATGGTTCAGCCGATGCCCGAGTCCGAGTGCCTCAAGCAGTCTTGCCGCATGATCCCGCGCTATTTTCTTTTTCTTTCCCGCGATCATCTGCGGAATAACGACATTCTCTATGGCTGAGAACTCGGGCTGTAGATAATGAAACTGGTAGATAAATCCGATAAAATCCCGCCGCATTCTGGTACGGTCGGATTCCCCCAGTTTTGCCGTATCATGCCCGTCAATTGTAATGCGCCCTGCTGTTGGCGTATCCAGAAGTCCGATCAGTTGCAGCAAAGTTGACTTCCCTGTGCCGCTCGGCCCTACAAGTGCGACCATCTCGCCTTTTTGAAGGCTCATCTCAAGATTCCTGAGAATAGTCAGGGACTCGCCCCCTTGTTTAAAAGTCTTCTCAAGCCCTTGAATATCAAGTAATATTTTATCACCCATAACGTAACGCCTCCACCGGATCAAGCCGCGCCGCACGCCAGGCCGGATAAAGGGTTGCCAGAATAGACAGTATAAAGGCCATCAGAACAACCACAATCACCTCGCCCCAGTCGATCACGGCAGGAAGTTGCGAAAGAAAGTAAATTTCCGCGTTAAACAGATCCGTGCCTGTCAGTTTTTGCAGAGCCTGCCGTATTGTCTCGATATTTTTGGCAAAGGCAATCCCCAGAATAGCACCCCCGAATGTTCCCAGAAACCCGATACTCGCGCCTGTCAGAATAAAAATCTTCATCATACTACGCCGCGTCGCCCCCATTGTGCGCATAATCGCAATATCGCTGCCTTTATCCTTCACAAGCATAATCATGGAAGAAATAATATTAAAAGCTGCAACAACGATAATCAGCGTCAGGATCAGAAACATAACATTGCGCTCGACCTGCAACGCATTAAAGAAACTGCTATTCATATCGCGCCAGTCATAGACACCGGCCTCATGCCCGGCGACAAGTGTAATGGCCTGCCGGACTTTCTCCAGATGCGCCGGATTATCCGTAAAGACTTCCAGAGAATGGATCTTCTCCGGAACCTGATAAAAAGCCTGCGCCGCTTCCATGGGCATAAAAATAAAGCCGCTATTATACTCATACATGCCAACATCAAAAATCAGACCGATATCATAAGTACGCGATCGTGGAATTGTTCCGAACGGGCTTACTTTTCCCTTGGGCGCAATCAAGGTTACAGTATCGCCGACCATAAGTTTGAATTTTTCTGCCATGGCACTGCCAATGGCGATTGTTGTGCCCTCAAAATTCCCCGCCTTACCGGAGGTAATCGAATCCGACAGAATCGGCTTGCGCAGAAAATCCTCCTGCGTCATGCCCCGCACGATGACACCATTGGCAACGCCACGAACGGAAAGCAGTGCCTGCCCTTCGATCATCGGCACCACCATGCGCACACCCTGAACACTTTCGATCTTGAGCTTCATCACAGAATAATCTTCAAGAGGGCCATTCTGTGAATAGACATTAATATGCCCGTTCAGACCCAGAATACGATTTAAAAGCTCGGCTCTGAATCCATTCATAACCGACATCACAATAATCAGGGTCGCAACGCCGAGCATAATTCCCAGAAAAGAGAATCCGGCAATCACCGATACAAATCCTTCGGCTTTCCGCGCCCGCAGATATCTTCCGGCTATCAATCTTTCAAATGGCGAAAACAATGGAATGCTCCTTTTCTGGCATCATGAGACTATCTTGTAACGTAAATTGAAAATGATCCCAATCAATTTTTCCAATAGTTTTAAAATCAAGGCAAAAACGAATAAAATCGACAAAATTAAGCATTGCATTTGACCATAAAAGCAGTTAGTAACTTACGCGAAAATAATAATTACCTGATATGAATACAGATCAGGTGCAAGAATTAGGAACGCAGGCTTAGGAAATGGCAGATCCTCTTCACCAGTTTGTTATCGAACCGATTGTTACGCTGAAAATCGGCGGACTGGATCTATCTTTTACCAATTCGTCCCTATGGATGATAATTGGCGTTGTGACCTCTGTAGGATTTATGTCCATTGCCATGGGTCACAAGGCGCTGGTTCCCGGACGAATGCAGGTTTTGACAGAAATGTTCTATGAGATGGTTGCCGGACTTGTGCGCTCCAATATCGGTCATGATGGAAGGAAATATTTTCCCTTTGTCTTTACATTATTTATCCTTGTTCTCATGGGGAATCTTCTTGGACTGATTCCCTATTCATTTACCTTTACAAGTCATATTATTGTCACAGCAGCCTTGTCATTTTTTGTCTTTTTTGTTGTCATGATTATGGCTCTGATCAAACATAAAATGAAATTTTTTGCCCATTTTGTACCGCCCGGGGTTCCGTGGTTTGTGTACCCGATCCTGGTTCCGATCGAGCTTGTCTCTTATATGGCACGCCCTATCACACATGGTCTGCGTCTGTTTGCGAATATGCTGGCCGGACATATTATGCTCAAGGTTTTTGCCGGATTTAGTGTGGGTCTGGCTAGTACAGGATTTCTTGGCTTTGCTGCGGGGATCGTGCCGATGCTGGTAAATACGGGACTGATTGCCTTTGAATTACTGATTGCGCTTTTGCAAGCTTATGTATTTGCCATTCTGGCCTGTATCTATCTGAAAGATACAGTTGAAATGGATCATTGATTTGTGCAAAATCACGACCGAATCGTGTTCTGCACAAAAAATAGAGTTAAACTTAAAAAAAGAGGAAACTAAAAATGGAAGTCGAAGCAATTAGAGTACTGGCAGCCGCTCTGGCTCTAACCCCGATTATCGGTGTTGCCCTTGGCCTTGGCATTATCTTTGGTGCTTACAATCTGGCCGTTGGCCGCAACCCGAATGCCGCAGATGTTCTGGAGAAAAAATTCTGGCTGACATTTGCCTTCGTCGAGATGTTTGGTCTGGTTGCGATTGTAGCATGGGCGCTTCTTTACTTTACAGGCTGATAAAAATTGAAAAAGAGTCTGGATATTTTCAAGGCATTTTATGCCGGTTTGTTCTGCTGGTCTATGTTCAGCATAGGCACTGTCTTTGCGTCAGATCTTGCCGTGGACAGTACTGCTGATATGACTCATGGTGCGGGAGCTTCTGTTGATCTGAATACGCACCATGACGAAGGCGGCGGTGGTCTTCCACAACTGGATGCCTCGACATTCCCAAGTCAGGTTTTCTGGCTGGCTGTGAGCTTTGCAATTCTTTATATGATTTTCAGCAAAAAATCCCTGCCGGAAATTTCAGGTGTCATTGAAAACAGACACCAGCACATTCAGGCGGATCTGGAAAGCGCTGAAAAACTGAAAGAAGAAGCATCTGCCGCGCAACATGCCTACGAAACCAGTTTGGCAGAGGCTCGAAATAATTCGGCAAAAATCCTGCATGACATGTACGATCATATGGCATCACGGGCTGAAAAGAAAACGAATGCCTTCAGGGACAAAACTGAAAAGAATATTCTGGATCTGGAAACCAGGCTCCATCAGGCCAAAGAGATTGCAATGGAAGATATGAATACTATTGCAGCCGAGGTTGCCCGCGAAGCGGCCAGAAAAATTGTTGGTATTCACCCCGATCTTGAGCAGGCAAAAACAGTTGTCAGAGCCTTGAACGATTCCACTGCAAAAGCGGCTTGAAAGACATATAGGAGAGAATAGAATTATGGGGATATTTCAGGATGCACAGATTTGGGCCACTCTTTCCTTTCTCTTCTTTTTATTTTTCATGTGGAAGTTCGGCAAAGACAAACTTCTCGCTGCTCTGGACAGCCGTATAGAAAATATACGCAAGGAAATTGAAACGGCTGAATCACTTCGTATTGAGGCGCAGGAACTTTTAGCGCAATATCAGCGCAAACAGCGCGATGCCGCTAAAGAAGCCACAGAAATTGTCGAACGTGCAAAAGTTCATGCTGCCGAAATTCAAAAACAGGCAGAACAAAATATTGCTGACATTGCCATCCGCCGCGAACAGCAGCTTCAGGAACGCCTCAAACGTATGGAACAGAACGCCATACAGGAAATCCGGACTTATGCGGCCGCACTCGCTGTCAAGGCAACGACAGAAATCATTGCCAGACAGATGGATAGGAAAACCAATGAAAATCTTATTGAACAGTCCATCAAACATCTCCCGAAACAACTTGGCTAGACTTAAGGTCTTTTAAAGCTATAATTCAATCATGATCTTCTCCCCCCCTCATCTTGAAGATGGTGCCCGCTGGGCGGGACTGCGTATTGGTCTTCTGGGGGGCTCCTTTGACCCGCCCCATGAAGGTCATATTCATGCCAGTATCATTGCACAGCAAACATTAATGCTGGATTCTGTCTGGTGGCTGGTATCACCGCAAAACCCTTTAAAAAACAAAACAACTTACAGCTTTGAAGAAAGATTTCAGCTCAGTTGCGAAATTACACGCCCCTATAATTCAAAACTTATCGTTAGTGATATCGAGCAAAAACTTGGTACAAATCTGACGTGGCAAACAATTCGTGCTTTAAAATACCATTTCCCGAAAACATCTTTTGTCTGGATCAGCGGGATGGATAACGCTTTAACCATGCATAAATGGCATAACTGGAACTATATTCTGGATCAGGTTGCCACCGCTCATGTGGCTCGTCCGCCAGCATGGAGTCTGATTGAAAACTGCCCGTTAAAATTAAAGGCCACACAAAAACATACCTATCTTCATAAGGCAGGTCGGGTGTCTTTGGCTCCGCGCCATACCTACTGGCTTATGCAGAAAAAAATGACTGGTGCCTCTTCCTCGGCACTCAGAAATAAAGAATCCGGAATAAAAGAAGATTTATAGTATGGTTGCACCCTATACTGAAAAGGTGTAAAATAGTTATATGAGGGATACGTTTCTTTTAATACTGAAAAAGACAGTCGAAAGGGAAGGTGCAGCGCATTGATTATATGTTGCATGTTCCATAGAAACGGGTTCATAAGTAACGCTTCGATGCTTGTTCATCGGGGCGTTTTTGTTTATGGTAAGATTGTTTCAATAGAATAAAGGAGAATAAACCATTTTAAAAACCTATAACAAGGGACTGCAAAGTCCGGAACAGTTAAAAGAGATTGTCGAACAATCCCTTGATACTGATAAAGCCGAAGACATTGTCACCATTGATCTCAAAGGCCAGACAGCCATTGCCGATTATATGGTTATTGCTTCGGGTACGTCAACAAGACAGGTTTCTGCCATGGCTGAAAAGCTCAGGGATCGCCTCAAGGCTCTCGGTGTCAGCGACATCCGGATTGAGGGCAAGGATTTGTGCAACTGGGTTATTCTGGATGCGGGAGATGTTATTGTCCATTTATTCCGTCCGGAGGTTCGCGAGTTTTATAATATTGAAAAAATGTGGCAGAGTTATTCACACGGTCAGGATATTACAAGAAATATCCCCGTCTGATAGAAAAGCTGTTCTGTTGCCATGATACATATTGATATTATAGCCGTAGGTAAACTACGCGATAAGGCATTACTGTCTTTATGGCAAAATTACACAAAGCAGCTACAATGGCCGCTGGCGCTTTATGAAATTGACGCTAGAAAACCTGACGGCATTGAAGAAAAAATCCTTGAAAAAATCAACCCTCGATCCCATCTATTCATTTTGGATGAAAGAGGGAAAAGTCTGCCGAGTCCGGACTTTGCAAAAAAGCTGGAAGATATCACTACAAATGGTATTTCCACGATCCAGTTTATTATCGGTGGTGCGGACGGACTCAGTGATAAAATCCGCCAGAAAGCAGATTTTTTACTTTCTTTCGGCGTGCAAACATGGCCTCATATGCTTGTCCGTATTATGCTGGCAGAGCAGATTTATCGTGCCAGACAAATTCTTGCAGGACATCCTTACCATCGCGAATAAATACAGGCGAAAAGATGCTCCGAATTTTATTAATAGTCTTTCTTTTCATGATGCTGCCTTTTTCCGTAGGAGCAGAGCAACCTCCTGTGCCACCTCGCAAAACCGATCTGGGGACAATTCAAAAAAATCTGGAACAGGAAAAACAGACCCGGCAAGCTCTCCAGACACGCCTCAAAGACGTTAAAAAAGAACTCGATAGCACCCGCTCCGAACTTGTTAAAATTGCAGAAAATATCCAGAGCAATGAAAACGAACTCGCATTACTGGAAAAACGTATAGCGCGCCGCCAGATCGAAGAGAAAGCGCTGACGGAAAAACTTGAACAGAATTACGGCACAATTGCTGACCTCATTCTTGCACTGGAACGGATCCGCCGCATTCCCCCTGAATCCCTGATTGTCAGGCCGGGCGCTCCTTTACAAACAGCACAGTCTGCCATGCTTTTGCAAAGCACTCTTCCCGCCGTCAATAAACGTGCCAAAGACCTTTCCGCAGACCTGGAACATCTTGGTGCGCTTAAAAAAGGACTGGAAGCAGACCGCACCGCAGCGCTTACCGTGAAAAGCCAGCAGAAAGGGCAATATGCTTCCATGCAGTCGCTTGTAAAAAAGCGTGAAAATCTCTACAGCACAATCCAGAAAGACTATGAACAGAATAAACAGCGTGTTGCAAAACTGACACAAGAATCAAAAACACTCATGGAACTGATAAACAGACTGGAAAAAGAGCAGCAAACGCGCCAAATGGCCAAAACCGCACCTGTTTATGCAAGTCTTCCTGAAAAGGGCGTATCCCGCCTCCCTGTTTCCGGTTCTTTGATCGAGCCCTATGGTCATCGTAATGCTATTGGCGCGACCAGTCAGGGCGTGACACTGGAAGCAGCGCCTGGTGCGCTTGTTGTCGCACCTATGGGAGGGGTCGTCCGTTTTTCCGGTGTTTTTAAAAATTACGGCAACATGGTGATTATCGAACATAAAAACGGTTATCATAGTCTGATTGCCGGCCTACAGCGGATTGACGCACAACCCGATCATCAGATAAAATCAGGGGAACCTATCGGACAATTACCCTTAACCTCTTCCCGTGGCGGTCAACCAGCGCTATATTATGAATTGCGTCTTAACGGACAACCTGTGAACCCTGCTTCTGCTTTTTCTGAATTAAAGACATAATATAAGGACTCGATATAATGCACATACACAAAATTTTTCTGACCACGGTTTCGATGTTTCTTTTAACTGGCTGGATCATCGCTCCGGCTTTGGCACAGGAAGATGAGCGAACGGCAGGAACAAAACCGGAAGCCCGGATTCAGGATTCCAGCGAGACATACCGTCAGCTTAATCTGTTCGGTGATGTATTCGAACGTGTGCGCAGCCAGTATGTCGATGAAATGACGGATGAGAAGCTTGTAGAAACGGCCATTAACGGAATGCTCGTCAGTCTTGATCCCCACTCCGGTTATCTTGATGAGGATGATTTCGAGGAAATGCAGGTACAGACACGGGGGGAGTTTGGGGGTCTGGGTATTGAAGTCACCATGGAAAACGGGATTGTAAAAGTTGTCTCGCCCATTGATGATACACCCGCCTATCGTGCCGGCGTTGAAGCCGGAGATTATATTACCCATCTTGATGACACCCCTATTGTCGGGCTGACTCTTAGCGAGGCCGTTGATAAAATGCGCGGACGCGTTGGCGCTGATATCAAATTGACAATCCGGCGTGAAAATGTGGCAGAGCCCATAGAACTCACTGTGACACGGGATATCATTAAAATTAAGTCGGTACGCTCGGAGATTTTAGAAGATAAAATCGGCTATCTCAGGATTACAACATTCAGCCAGAATACAGATGAAGGTTTAAAAAAAGCTGTCGCGGACATCAAGGCAAAGGCCGGAGACAATCTTTATGGGTATATCCTTGACCTCCGGAATAATCCCGGCGGACTGCTGGATCAGGCCATTGCCATTTCTGATGATTTTCTGGAAAATGGAGAGATTGTATCCACAAGGGGACGACATGATTATGATACAAAGCGTGACAATGCCACCGCAGGCGATATCGCGGATGGCCTGCCTATCGTGGTTCTTATCAATGGCGGTTCGGCTTCAGCCTCGGAGATCGTTGC
Source organism: Alphaproteobacteria bacterium CG_4_9_14_3_um_filter_47_13 (assembly GCA_002789675.1). Classification (GTDB taxonomy): domain Bacteria; phylum Pseudomonadota; class Alphaproteobacteria; order Micavibrionales; family Micavibrionaceae; genus UM-FILTER-47-13. Next base: position 11,116 of record PFTR01000119.1, read on the forward strand.
TGGTGCCCTTCAGGATCACAGACGCGCCATTGTTCTCGGAACCCAGTCTTTCGGGAAAGGCTCGGTACAGACTGTTATTCCCCTGCCCGGGCATGGCGCGATGCGTCTGACGACGGCGCGGTATTTCACACCCTCAGGCCGCTCTATCCAGGCCAAAGGGATTGAGCCCGATATTATTGTCGAACAAGCCAAAATCGAGCAGCTTTTGTCACAACGCATGAAAGAATCAGATTTGCCTGGCGCTTTAGAAAACCCGAATGCAAAAGAGACCATAGCTCCTGTTGTCGATAATAAAAAAGAGAAGAAGGATGACAAGAATGCCGAAGCGGATGAAAAGGATAAAAAGGATCTTTCTCAGGATTACCAGCTTTTGAGAGCTATTGATCTCATACGGGGCGTCTCTCTTTATGAAAAAAGAAGTGGTGAAACACAGAAAAACTAGAACGATCAGCATCCACGTTCGCGCCACCTGAATTTGGATGCTGGAAGCTCTAGCGGAGAATTTTAATGGCCGCAACACCAACAGCCTTTTCTTTCATGGCCTTTGTACAGGGGATGGTTTTTGTTATTATAACCTTCCTTTTTCTTGCCTTGTTTCTACTCTATAATTCAGAGAAGACAACAAAAAAACTGGAAGAACGTCTTGCATCGCAAACTGTCATTATTGAACAGGAAACAGGCGATCACCTGACACAGGAACATTTGCCCTCTGCTTCTGATATTGTTGAATCACGGAATGAGGAAGTCCTCCCTGCCCTACCCTCAGAACATGCCAATATGGAATCCGGCCTTGCCGAGACTCCTATAGAAGGGCTATCTGTAACAACGAAGCAGGGAGACAAGCCGGTTATCAGAAAAAAAGACGGCCTGTCCGCTTTCAAAGCTTATAGAAGGCCTTTTGACGTTTATGCTTCTGATAAATCTCTGATATCAATTGTTATTACTGATTTGGGACTGTCGGATGTCGCCACTGAATCTGCCATCAGAACCATGCCGCCGGAAATTTCTCTTGCGATTTCACCCTATGCCGGAACGATTGATTTCTGGATACAGGAATCCCGCGCCCGTGGCCATGAAATATGGCTGACACTCCCCCTTGAAAACAAGAACTATCCTGCGGAAGATCCCGGACCGCATACCATGATTATTGATGCTCCGGAGCGCGAAAATCTTGCGAAGCTCGACTGGCTTTTATCACGAGGGCAGGGCTATGTCGGGTTCATTACAGGATATGAACCTGCTTTTATGCAATCCCTCAATGATATGCGTCCTGTTATTGGCAGTATTTACACAAGCGGACTGGGTTTTGTTGATGGTTCGGCAAAGCCCGGAATTATCCCGCAAACTATGGCCGTTAGCATGAAAGCGCCCTATTCTACCGTCAATATATGGCTCGATAGACCGGATCCATCGCAGGAGTCCCTTCAGAATAAATTGGAAAAACTGGAAAAAATATCCCGCGAGAATGGCTTTGCCGTTGGCATTATCCGGCCTCTGCCTGTAAGCTATCATCAGATACTGGAATGGATCGAGACGCTGCCTGATAAAAACATAGCGCTGGCGCCATTATCCGCAACAACAGGCTATTAACACCGAGAAATAAGACGATGAGCAAAGATTATTCTAACCTTCCTTACCGTGCCTGCGTTGGCATTGTTCTGTTTAACGAAGACCGCAGGGTTTTTCTAGGAGAACGCCTTGAAAGCAAGGGCGCATGGCAGTTACCGCAAGGGGGGATTGATGAAGGAGAAACGCTGGAACAGGCCTTCTTCCGTGAAATGAAAGAAGAGACCGGAACCGATCAAGCCACAATTTTAAAAGTCCATGATGAAATAATGCGCTATACGTTACCTCATCATCTCCTTGGCAGACTCTGGAACGGGAAATATGCAGGACAGGATCAGACCTGGGTTGCCGCACGCTATACCGGCACTGATGATGACTTCAATATCTATTACCATCATTTCCCGGAGTTCCAGTCATGGCAATGGACTCCCCTCAATGACATTGTCGATCTGGTTGTCCCGTTCAAACGCGAAACCTATAGCAAAATAATCGAAGCTTTCAAAGATTTATAGCCCGCATGACACCGGAATTTTAAGAAAAACGGGCGATATCGCATCATTATTTCTGCGCCCTTTTTACGGTTTCCTGTGTCCTATTGAGGTGATTGCTGAAATGACACGCCTGGATTCATAGCTGATTTTATCAACAGGACGGGCAATCGCAGAAACTGCCTTAGTAAATTTCTCTGACAAGCTCCATATTACATCGCCGCCAGTGTTGCCAATAATGCTGGCAAGCCTGGTATTATCGTTTGCCTGTTGCTCAACGGGTTGCTCATAATAAGCTGTTAGTTTTGCATACATGGCAACCTTGTTTGTCGCTAATGTTGAACTGAGATACCCGCCATCAAAATTGGCTCTAAAAAGTCGTGCCTGATAATACTCAGCGCTTCCTTTGGTCAACTGATCTTTCTTCAGCCTATCAACCAGCCTCAATTGACGCCTGTGTTGGAACTCATGAGTCATCAGGAAGAGAGGGAGCACCCAGCGTGTGCTGTTCAAAAATAACGAACCACATACCATGGTATCTACCGGAAGACTAGTATGAAAGGCGGCTGCTACATTTTTGACTTCAACAGAAGCCACATGCAAATGCGCGATGTCATCATCTGGATACGCAAGTGTTAATAGAGATTTAGACGTTTCTATTTTTTTTCCAGCCGCATTCGTTTTCCATACAGCCGATAAACTGTCCTTGTTTTTATCAAGAATCGTGCCAAGTCTTGCTGCGCCCATAATATCATCTGCGTTGAAAAGAATATCTGGAAACTCTGACAAAATTATTTTATAAAGACCATCAAGTTTTTGCCAATGCTCCCTGTCCCTGGATTCATCAACAAACTGGGCATATTGCACCAACATAAAGCTAACAGCTTCTTTTTGTTCCGGAGCATCAAGAGATTTCAGTTGCGCAATAGCATCTACGGAATCTGAAGTGCCATCCGATGCCCCTCTTTCCATTTCTTCTACAAGAAGAAGCCACCGATCTTCCGGAATCACATTAAATATTGACAGATAGTCGTGGATGATTTCATTGGCAGAGGGATCTTTCAAAAACTCTTTTAAAGCCTTGAGATAGCCAACACTCAAGTATTTTTTTCTTTCCTCAACAGCCATATCCAGACTGTCAAGAAGGCTATCAAGCCGCATCTGTTTTTCATCCGAAAACCTCGTGGGGTCAAATATCTTCAATGATAGGGTTTTAGATATGGTTTTGGTCACACCCTTATTCCTTTATATTATCGTTTTTTAATAAAGCTTAATCCTTATACTCGCTTTAATTATTTACGTCAATATAATTTTCATAAAAATCACTAACCCGAAGCCAGCAGCTTTTCCATTACCTCGTCAGTCACTTCAAAATTCGTTGTGACCGTCTGGACATCGTCATTATCCTCGAGAATATCGACAAGCTTCATCAGACTTGTCGCCTGATCGGCATCCAGCTCCGCCATGACATTGGGGCGCCAGATCAAACCGCTCTGCTCCGGCTCGTCATATTTTTTGGCCAAAGCTTCCCGCACCGCTGAAAATTCTTCGGGATTGGTTGTAATAACATGACCTGTTTCATCCGTGACACAATCAGAAGCACCTGCTTCAACAGCCGATTCAAACATAATTTCACCGCTTGCCTTGTCTTTGGGATAGATAATTTCTCCTACCCGGTCAAACATAAAATTGACACAGCCGGTCTCCCCGAGATTTCCACCATATTTGGTGAAATTCGAACGCACCTCTCCCGCCGTACGGTTTTTATTATCCGTCAGCGCATCAATAATCATGGCAACGCCCCCCGGTCCATATCCTTCATAGCGCATTTCTACATAATCATCGCCCTCCGTGCTGCCGACTCCTTTCTGGATCGCCCGTTCAATACCGTCTTTGGGCATTGACTGGCTTTTCGCCGTAACAATAGCCAGCCGCAACCGAGGATTCATGTCAGGATCACCGCCCCCGATTTTTGCCGCCACCGTGATTTCACGTCCGAGTTTTGAAAAAACTTTTGCCCGTTTTGCATCCTGTGCGCCCTTGCGATGCATGATATTTTTAAACTGTGAATGACCTGCCATAACCGTATTTCCCCTGCTTGATGGAACGAAATTCTATCCTGTTGAATATAAAGTATTTTTTACAAAAGATTTAGGATTTACTCAAGTGCAAAGATTCTATAATTAAAGTAAGATAGATTTTAAACATAAAATAATAATGGATTAGTACAGAATAATGGCTTACCAGCTTCACAGAATAAGCGTTCTGGTCGTGGAAGATAATCAGCCCATGCTGGATATTACAAAATCCCTTCTGATTACATTCGGTGTCGGACATGTTATTGGCGCGCAAAATGGTGAAGTCGGCTATAAACGTTTTTGCGAATATAATAATGATATTGTTATTGCCGACTGGATGATGAGGCCTATGGATGGCATCTCTTTTACACGTCTGGTCAGAAACGATTCCAAAAGCCCCAATCCTTATGTTCCTATTATTCTGATGACAGGATTTAGTGAAAGACGCCGTGTACTGCAAGCCAGGGATACGGGCGTCACGGAGTTTCTTGTAAAACCTTTTAACGCACGGGAACTTTATAAGCGTCTGGTGCAGGTCATCGAGCGTCCCCGCCAGTTTGTACGTTCAACAGATTTTTTTGGCCCCGACCGTCGGCGGAGCAGAAATGCTTCGTACAAAAAATATGAGGGTCCCCGTCGCCGTGACAATGACTTTCATAACCCTGAAACTCTTAAAGACATTCAGGAGCAACAGAGAAAAGCGCACGAAATTCTACAACGAATCCGTGACGAAGAAGGCCTGGATAAAAGCGACAGATTTGATATCAATTCCGATTCCTCCGGAAGTGAAAAGGAAAAAGAATGACCAAGGATCAATTCGAAGATAAAAATCCTCCCAGGCATTTCAGCCAGCCAATCAAACGTAAGGCAGAGTTTATAAAGCCGCCTAATATGTTAAAAGCAAAAGTCGGCTCCGGCGGTTTAAGTGACGAGATCATCGAAAAAGCGCAAAGCCTGTTACAGAATAATGCCATTGATTTCCAACCTCTGGCGGATATGTATCTCGGCCTCATGATGGAGGGCATAAACTCTGCAAATTCAGAAGATCATAATCATGACGGAGAAGTCATTATTGCCGATATGCTATACCCAGCCATGCAACTCAAGGCCAACGGGGGTATGTTTAATTTTCCGCTCGTCACCAGTATTTCAGACCGACTGGTTCAGTTTCTGGAGGTTATTGAGGAAGCCGATGCCAATGCTGTTGAAATTGTACTGGCATTTCACACCACAATCAGAGCCGTTATAAATGGTAAAATAACCGGAAATGGCGGTAGTCATGGCACAGAGATTCTCTCGGCGCTGAATAAAGCCTGCGTTCGCTATTTTGAAAAACATCCCGAAAACCACAATAAGACTGTGCAGGACTACAAAACAAAATTCTAGAAATCCGGCATGGTGTTTTTTAAAAAAGGACCGGCAATAACGGGGGCTATATTTTTTGCCAGCCCCGTTATGTCATCCGTTTCAATAAATGTGCCGCAGAGGGTTCCGTCTCCATCAGCGGGAGTCATTCTTTCAGTTGGCATTTTACGGGTAAATTTTAAAATCGGAATTTCCTTATGGACGCCAATGACACTGTCATAATCTCCGCACATACCGGCATCTGTCTGATATGCTGTCCCTTTTGTCAGAACTCTGGCATCCGCCGTTGGAATATGCGTATGCGTTCCGACAATGCCGCTTGCCTTTCCATCCAGCATTTGTGCAAAAGCCATTGTTTCGCTTGTCGTTTCTGCATGAAAATCTATAAAAATCGCATCCACGTTTTTTCGTAAAACAACCTGCTTCATGAGGTCATTGACAGCCGCAAACGGATCATCCAGTGGCTCCATAAAAACCCGCCCCATGTAATTGACAATAAGAATTTTTCGCCCGTCATCAAGATGATGAAGATAGGTTCCCTTCCCCGGTGTTCCTTTGGGAAAATTATCAGGACGCAGTAGCCGTGGATCACGATCAATATAAAGAATGATTTCCTTCTGTCCCCAGATATGATTGCCTGTTGTGATACAATCTACACCCAGATCATACAGATCCTTACAGATTTTACCGGTAATCCCATGACCATGCGCTGCATTCTCGCCATTCACAATAACGACATCCGTCCGCAGATTTCTTTTAATATCCGGCAGATATTTCTCGACCGCCTCACGCCCCGAACGTCCCATAATATCGCCTAAAAATAAAATACGCATAATATTACTTTCTAATCACAAAAACGGTGGATCTGTTGGGGTGTTATCACCCAGTCGAGCCGTTCATCATGCGGCTCCACAGGAAGATTAAATATTACGGCCTGCTGGGCATAACAAACGCCCACTGCCACGACCTCTTTCTTATGACGTAAAGCCCGTAATGTAGCATCATAATAACCGCCGCCATAGCCTAGTCTATATCCTTTACGATCAAAGGCCAGCAAAGGTACAATAACAATATCCGGCTCAACCCATTCAGATTTCTCATTGAGAACAGGTTGCAGAATATTAAAAAGACCGGCTTCAAGAGGATCGTTTTCTTTCCAGACAACAAACCGTAAAATCCTGCTTTCTTTCTCTATGACTGGCAAAGCACAGCAAAAGCCCTCTTTGAGCAGCCTTTCTAGAATATAGCCCGGATCAAACTCTTTTCCACGTGGCCAGTACAACGCGATAATTTGTTCTTTTTGTGGCTTTATAGAGTCAAAAAATAGCTCACAAACAACATCCGTATCCTCATTATTAAAAATATGGATACGATCACGATGCCGAATGGCTTCCTGACGAAGAGTTTCTTTGGAAAGATCATTCATAATATATTTCTAACACAAGAAAACGCAGCCTCTGTACAAATTTTCTATGAGATTTCGGCTATTACCATTAATCTTAATAATTATATTAACATTTTGAGGCTTATAATAGGATTCCATTATTACATATTAGGAATTATGACTGATGAGAATATTAATATGCATTACTATTTTTCTTTTCCAGATTTCTTATGTGCATGCGCAAACCAAGATTATATCGGAAGACAGTACGATTCAGAAGCTCATGCGGCAAAAAAATGTCGATAAAAGCCTCAAATACCCCGACATCTGGTTCCGGCAGGGTGAAAAATATTATTATGGACAAGAAGAGACGCTTGACTATGAACGAGCCTATCAATACTGGCAGGAAGCCGCTGAAAAAAACAATTATGCACCGGCGCAATATGGGCTTGGACTGACAAGATTATATGGACGGGGAGTCTCTAAAAATTATAAAGAGGCTCTTATATGGTTTTCCAAAGCCGCCGCGCAGAATTACGAACCGGCCTTTTACAGGTTGGGAGCGCTCTATTATGAGGGTCTAGGCATGGAGAAACGTGATCCGAAACAGGCCCGGAACTGGTTTCATCGCGCCGCACTTAAGGGGGATCTGGATGCGACATACGCTCTTGGCCTGATTTATTATAATGGTGACGGCATGGAAAAAGACTATGTCAACGCCTTTCGTTTATGGCTGCGCTGCGCTGAAAATAATAATGCTGATGCGCAATTCAATATCGGAACGCTTTACGAGAATAAAAAAGGGGTAGAGCTGGATATCGAGAAAGCAAAAGAATGGTATGTAAAAGCTGCAGAACAAGGTCACGAAGGAGCAATTGAGGCGCTTGAGGCTCTGGGCTATTAAAGCTCTACATTTAAAGTAAGTCCATCATAAGATGGTTCAAATCCTTGAGGAAGCTCATTTTTTAGCGTTTGATAATCCATAAATTTTGACAGTCCTGCGACGTAAACTTTCTTGGCTTTAATTTTTTCATTCAGGGCATAAAGCCTGCTAAGCGGCGCATGACTGACATGATCTTCTTTATGATACCCCGCCCCGTCGGCGATCCAGACATCAATACCGCGCAGAGTCTCTATGGCCTTGTCATCCAGATCCAGCATATCCGCAGAGTATCCAATATTTCCAAAGCGGTAGCCCACACAGTCACAATTGCCATGATTTTGAAAAAAAGGCGTAAACGGGATGTCTCCCAGTGTTTTTATACGACCATAATCTGTTTCATCCAGAACATGGGCAATGAGAACCTTGTGATACTCATCCCTGTCTTCAAACATATAGTCAAAGCGTTGTTGCAGAGCGTCTATCGTGGCTTGATTGCTGAAAATATCAATCATGCGCCCCGTTCTGATCCGGACAACCCGTAACTCATCAATGCCCATGATATGGTCACTATGCGCATGAGTGTATAAAACAGCATCAAAGCGATCAAGGTTTAGACGGGTCAACTGGCTACGAAAATCAGGGCCTGTATCAATAATCAGAGTTGTTTCTTCGGTTCTGATGACGGCACAGGGGCGATCACGTCTGTTTTTTGGTTCATGCGGGTCACAAACACCCCAGTCATTGCCAATGGCGGGAACACCGGAAGAGACACTGCATCCCAATAAAATAAACTCGGCTTTCATCTCAATTCCGCCTTGTCAAAAAGCCGAAAAAAATTGTTTTTTGTGTGGCTTGCAAGATTTTCTTCAGATATTTGATGAAGACTTGCCAAAAATTTTCCGGTATGATTCATCAAGGCTGGCTCATTGGTTTTGCCACGATGTGGCTCAGGTGCAAGAAACGGTGCATCTGTTTCAATCAGGGTGCGCTCCAGTGGCACATCTCTGGCAAAATCCTGTAAATCAGCAGCATTTTTAAAGGTAACAATGCCAGAGAAAGAAATATAAAATCCCATATCAAGCGCGGCTTCCCCCAGATTCCGGCTGGAACTGAAGCAATGCATCACACCTTTAAGGGCTGTTCCTGTTCCCTCCACCCGGAGAATGTCGATCATGTCATCATCGGCGTCACGGGCGTGAACAATTAGCGGAAGTCCTGTCTCAAGACAGGCATGTATATGCTTGATAAAGCTTTCTTTTTGGTCTTCTATTGAAGAGCTTTTATAGTAATAGTCAAGACCGCTTTCTCCAATGCCAACGATTCGCGGATCAGACTGCGCCAGGTCTATAAGCTTTTCCAGCGTTATAGCTTTTTCCTCTGCAAGCCCTGCATCATGCGGGTGTGTACCCACACTGCCCCAGACATTCCCGAACTGCTTAATGACCGCCAGAATATCAGGAAACTCTTGAGTAATATCACAACAAACCGTCAACATCCCGTCAATCCCTGCTGCGGCTGCATTCTCCACAACCTGTGCCACCCCCCCGAGATTGAGCATGCGTTTATGGATCAGATGACAGTGAGAATCGATATACATTGATTATGCCGTTGCCTTTTTAACAGGCTCTTCCTCCACAATACGCGGAAAAATGCCTTCAGGTTTATGAATGGGTGTACCGGATTTAAGCTTATGGGCATCACTAATAAAACTAAAATCCCGCTCTGCTTCCGGAATATCAAGCTGATCCAGCATTTTTGCCGCGCTCTCCGGTGTCACGGGGAGCATCATAAGTGCAAGACAGCGAATGGTTTCCGCCAATACATACAACACCGTACCCATTCGCGCCGGACCTTCTTTTTTTAACGTCCACGGTGCCTGATGGTCGATATAGATATTGGCTTCATCGGCAAGCTTCATAATATCCTCTAAGGCGCGGTGGATCATAAACCTGTCATAATACTCCCGTAGTCCCGCCAGAACCGTGACATGCGCCTGCTCCAGCAATATTTTGTCCGCATCCTGTAACAACCCTGGCTCCGGAATCTTCTCGTCGCAGTTTTTATGGATCATGGACAGCGTGCGCTGCGCCAGATTGCCAAGGGAATTCGCCAGATCACCATTCATACGGGCAACCGCATGGTCACGGCTGAAATTCCCGTCCTGCCCATGCGATACTTCGCGCATCAGAATATAACGTGTCTGGTCAAGGCCAAAATCGCGTACCAGATCATAGGGCGAAATCACATTGCCAACGGATTTGGACATTTTCTGACCCTCGACATTGATAAAGCCATGGGCGAAAATCTGCCCGGGCAGAGGAATATCCGCTGCCATCAGGAAAGCAGGCCAGAATACAGTATGAAACCGTGTAATATCCTTTCCGATGACATGAACATCACAAGGCCAGAATTTTTTGAATGCCGCGCTCTCCAGATCAGGATAGCCAACACCGGTCATATAATTCGTCAGAGCGTCAAGCCAGACATACATGATATGGTCTTTATCCTCCGGCACAGGAACGCCCCAGTCAAAACTGGTTCGCGAAACAGATAAATCCTTGAGACCGCCCTCCTGCGATACAAAAGAGATGACTTCATTCCGCCGCGATTCCGGTTCAATGAACTCCGGATGCGCCTTAAAATATGAAAGAAGTTTATCAGTATAAGCCGATAGCCTGAAGAAATAGCTCGGTTCTTCTTTCCATGTAACTTCCGCGCCAGAAGGGGCGAATTTTTTGCCACCATCCCCGTCCGTCAACTCGTCCTCTCCAAAAAACGCTTCATCACGAACAGAATACCAGCCCTCATATTTACCCAGATAAATATCGCCCTTTTCCCTGATTTTGTTCCAGAGCTCCTGCGCCGCTTTATAATGGCGCGCCTCGGTTGTGCGGATAAAACCGTCATTGGAAATATTCAGATCTTTCGTCATCTGAATAAATTCGGCAGACGTCTTATCGCAAAAGTCCCCTGGTTTCATGCCATTTTTTTCAGCTGTAGTTGCAACTTTCTCGCCATGTTCATCCGTGCCGGTTAGAAAGAAAACCTCGTGACCATCCAGCCGCTTGAAACGCGCCACAACATCCGTAAGGATCGCCTCATAAGCATGTCCCAGATGCGGCGAACCATTCACATAGGAAATGGCTGTGGTGATATAAAACGGTTTTTTTTGATCCATTACTTTTTTTTGATCCATTACAAGGCCTCTTTGAAAAATGAAAATGCACCCAGAACAGCATGACGCTTATCCAGACTGGCGGCGCTTACTGTATCAAAATGTTCCTGAAGCTGACCAGCAATTTCTATCCAGTCCCGCAAACTGTAATGCGCCAGCATTTTCTGTGTTGCTTCATTATCAAGCGGACTGTGCAGAATTTCTCCCCGCGCTTTGGCACGCAGAAGCGCATTTACGATCCAGAGCAGAACATCCTGAAAGGCCTGCAGACTCTCTTCCTGCCCTTGCCGTCCCATAGCTTCGGCCAGCATATGGATTTGCGACCATTGCCAGTTCGGCCAGCTATAAAACAGTGCCATGATTTTGGATACGGCCTCAAGTCCGCCTTCTTCTGCAATTTTAATCCCCTGCCCGATACTGCCGCTGGAAATATGAAAGAGAACATCGCGGTCACTCTGCGAAAGCGCCCCATGATCTCTGGCAATCAGAGTACCGAAATTTTCACGATTCAGTGGCTGGAACGTCAGTGTACGACACCGTGAACGGATTGTTGGAATCATTGCGCCAAGCCTGTGGCAAACGAGTATGAGCAAGGCATTTGAAGGCGGTTCTTCCAGTATCTTCAGAATAGCGTTCTGGGAGCTGCGGTTCATTGTGTCTGCATCATCCACAATCACAACGCGCCAGCCTCCTTGCGAAGCTGTTTTACGCAAAAAAGGCGTGATACGACGTATTTCATCAACTTCAACAGTCCCCTTATAACGGTTTTTTTTGTCGTCAAACAAGCGCTCAATCGTCAGCAGATCAGGGTGTCCTCCCGAGGCCACTTGCCGAAAAACGCTCTCATCAGGGGCAACAAAAATATTTTGCGCCGCTTCTTCCTTCGGCAAATCAGTCCCGAACAGACCACCCTCCGCACTTTGTCCAGAGTCTTTGCCCTGTTTAAATAAATAACGCGCCAGCCGAAAGGCCAGCGTCGATTTTCCAATACCCTGCAAGCCTGAAAAAATCAGCGCATGCGGTAGCGTATTATCTTTTATCCGGGCTTTCAAAGCAGCTTCAATCTCTTCATGCCCCAAACAATCCACCATCTGGCGAGGAGCAAGCAAGTTATGAACGCTTTCAACAGGCGCTAACGGCTCGTCTTCAAGCAAATCATTTTCCAGTTCTTCGAACTCGTCAAACATTTTGTAATCTTCTCAAAGCAATCATTTGCATCTCGTTTGCAATCTCGTTAATTGTACGATCTGCATCAATCATAACACAGCGCTCGGGAAAACGTTCGGCAATCGCAAAAAACCCCTGCCGCAGCTTTTCATGGAAAGCCATTCCGATTTTCTCAAAACGGTCTTCCTTGATGTCCGTTTCGTTCTGGCGTCTTCCGGCTCTGGCCAGCCCCTTATCAACAGCAATATCCAGAATAAAGGTCATATCCGGTTCAAAGCCACCCAGCGCCAGATGCACAAAGCTTTCAATAATATCCGGCTCAACCCCATGGCCATAGCTCTGGTAAACCCGGGTTGAATCGGTAAAACGATCTGAAATCACAATTTTTCCGGCGGTCAGTGCCGGCATAATAAGCTGTGTCACATGCATCTGCCGCGCCGCAAAAAAAAGGAGGATCTCCGCCATCGGAGTCCAGTCTCCGCCATTTCTATGGACAAGAAGCTCCCGTATCTTCTCGGCCTCCGGTGTTCCGCCGGGTTCGCGGGTTGTGACAACATCATGACCCTGTTTTCTCAGGCTTTCGGCCAGCATACCAATCTGTGTTGTCTTTCCAGTGCCTTCACCGCCTTCAATAGAAATGAACATGCCCTTATTGCGGCTCATTCCCGTCACCTCCGCCACTTAGCAACAATCCGGCTTTGGCAAAAAGCCCCGGAAAAAATCCGGCTTTTTTGATATCTTCTGCTGCAACAAGAGGAACTTCAAATTGCTGAAGGCGCGGCACATCAATTTTCAATACCCCTATTTTCTGTCCTTTGTTGATCGGCGCAAGTAAAGGCGCGGCATAAACCATTTCAACCTTAAGATCATTCCGGACAGAGACAGGAAGTGTCACTTTAATATCATTTTCAACGGTCAATGGAACCTGCTTTGATTTCCCCATCACAACAGAAGCCCGATCAATAGTCTCGCCTGCCTTGAATAGAACTATATTTTCAAAGCTTCTCAATCCCCAATCCAGCAAACGTGCCCCTTCTTCTGCCCGCTCGGTATCACTGGCAAGGCCATTAAGAACAAAAACAACGCGCCGTCCGTTTCGTGTTCCAGCTCCCATAAGACCATACCCCCCCACTTCCGTATGTCCTGTTTTCAAGCCATCGGCACCGATATTGCGATAGATCAGCGGATTCCTATTGGGCTGTTTGATATTGTTATAAATAAATTCCTGCTCGGCAAAATAATGATAGTAATCAGGAAAATCCTTGATCGTTGCCGCCGCCAGTATAGCCAGATCATGCGCCGTGGAATAATGATCAGGATCCGGCCAACCACTGGCATTCATAAAGTGGCTGTTTTTCATACCAAGATTTTTTGCAATGCCGTTCAGCGTATCGGCAAAGGCCTCCTCTGTCCCTGCCAGACCCTCGGCCAGAACAATCGTGGCATCATTGCCGGACTGGACAACCACCCCCCGTACCAGATCCTCGACACTGACATCCGTGCCAACTTTAACAAACATTTTGGAGCCGCCCTTGCGCCACGCTTTCTCGCTCACGGGGAGCATCGTATCCAGAGAAACCGTTCCTTTCTGCAAAGCCGCAAACGTGGCATACAGGGTGATAACCTTGCTCATAGAGGAGGTCGGCATTTTCGTATCCGCGTCTTTTTCAAGCAGGATCATCCCGGTATCATAGTCCATGACGATCGCCTGCTTTGCTGACGTCTGACTGAAAGTCCCGGCCTGCGCCAGACCACTTCCCAATCCCGCAAAAACTGTCACAACAACAAACCAGACCGTAAAAAATTTCTGCATTATATCCCCATCAACAAAACATCATAAAATCAGCTACAGTCTAAAACGCCCGTTCGCATATGCAAAGGAGAAATTCATATTTTTATCAATCTCCAGAAAATGGCTTTCAAAGCTTTTCACAGCCCCGAACGACAAAGGAGGTTTATTGACATATCTAAAAAGACCTGTTACAAAACCCGAAATTCAGGAGAAAGAAAAAAATGAAAAATATTTTTAATATAGTCAGAGATATGCCAAACGCGTTGAAAGGTATAAAAAGAATCTATAATGCCACAAAAAGCGGACTTGATGATAAAATGATAGTCCATGCCTTTACAGAAATGGACAAGAATATCAACCACTTTCTGGTGACTGTCAAAAAAGAGGATAGCAGTGCCCAGCGCGTTTTTATTGCTTATGCGCAAGCCCTTTTCATGCTTGATGATAGAATAAATTCTCATAAAACATGGAATAGTTTCTTTGATATCTTGAAGGATTCCATAAAATATACACAGACTACATTAGAAGAAACGCATAATCCTGCGGAAGACAAGACATCATTAGAGCGCATAGACTCTGAAATCAGCCTCTTTAAAAACTGGTACGAAAAGCTTGACCCAAGACTCTTTCCTCTTCTGGATTTTCCGGAAAGAGTAAAAAATACCCGGAGTGATTTAATTATCTGTTCCAATAAAAGAGGACTTCCTACAGATATTGCCGGACACGTGCTCGAGACCCTGACAAGAGAGATTGATAATAAGGTACAGGCAGCAACGCTGCTGCCCCCTTCTCCCTGACTTACACCAGCCGACTCTGACGCACTGCGGCTTCAATGAATGAGACGAACAGCGGATGAGGATCAAGCGGTTTTGATTTCAGCTCGGGGTGAAACTGGACACCGATGAACCACGGGTGATCCTTATATTCAATGATTTCCGGCAAAAGTCCGTCAGGGGACGTACCAGAAAAAATAAGACCATGGCTTTCAAGAGTCTCTTGTAACGCCATATTGACTTCATAACGATGACGGTGGCGCTCGCTGATTTCCGGTGTGCCATAGATTCCGGCAACACGAGACCCGGCAGCCAACCGCGCCGGATACGCGCCAAGACGCATTGTTCCGCCCAGATCACCATTGACACCCCGCTCTTCTTTCGCACTTCCTTTTGTCCACTCAGTCATCAGGCCAATGACATGGGTTCCCTCTTCAGTAAATTCGGAGGATGTCGCATCCGGCATATTGCATAAATTCCGGCAGGCCTCAATGACCGCCATCTGCATCCCGAAACAGATGCCAAAATAAGGCGTTTTCCGCTCCCGTGCAAATTGCACAGCCTTGATTTTCCCCTCTGCGCCGCGTTGTCCAAAACCGCCGGGGACAAGAATACCGTGAATCCCCTCAAGATGCACCGCGACATCTTCCTCATCAAAAACAGACGCTTCAATAAAATTGATCTCGACTTTAACCTTATTGGCAATCCCGCCATGAATGAGCGCCTCATTCAGGGATTTATAACTATCTGCCAGATTGGTATATTTCCCCACAACCGCAATCCGCACCATACTTTCAGGATTTTTTATGCGGCGTACAATCTGCTCCCAGCGGGATAAATCCGGCGGCGGTGCATCCTTAATGCCAAAGCAGTCAAGCACCTGATCATCCAGCCCCTCGGCATGATAGGTCAGCGGCACTTCATAAATAGAAGATACATCAAGCGCCGGAATAACCTTGTTATCATCAATATTGCAAAATAGCGCTATTTTCCCAAGCTCGTCCTTTTCAATGGGGCGGTCGGCACGGCACAGCAAAATACGCGGCCTGATCCCCGCGCTCATCAACTCCTTGACGGAATGCTGTGTCGGTTTTGTTTTCAGCTCTCCTGCCGCTGGAATCCAGGGCAGCAGCGTCACGTGAATAAATAACGAGCGCTCCCGCCCCATCTCGTTCCCGAACTGGCGAATGGCTTCCATAAAAGGAAGGCTTTCAATATCGCCAACGGTACCGCCGATCTCACACAGTACAAAATCGGCAGAGCCGTCTTTTTCACGGATAAAATCCTTGATCTCGTTGGTGATATGCGGAATCACCTGAATCGTTGCGCCCAGATATTCGCCACGCCGTTCTTTCTGCAGGACACTGGTATAAATGCGTCCTGTTGTCGTGTTATCGCTCTGCACCGCCGGACGACCTGTAAAACGCTCATAATGTCCCAGATCAAGATCGGTTTCCGCGCCATCATCGGTGACATAAACCTCACCATGCTGAAAAGGGCTCATTGTACCGGGGTCAACATTCAGATACGGATCAAGCTTGCAAAGACGAACCGTAAACCCGCGTGCCTGTAATAACGCACCTAAAGCAGCGGAGCCAAGGCCTTTTCCCAATGAGGAAACAACGCCGCCCGTTATAAAGATAAATTTTGTCATATTATTTTAGGTCTATTCCACAGGTACGGAGGGTAAAGTTTCCGGCATCTCTGTTTCAATCAGGACATCCCCGTTATTTTCATCAATTGTTTGTTCGGCTGCCGCCGGCAGCTGATTAATCTCATCAAGAATACTTTTCGAGTTTCCGTGCGCTCCTGCCATAATTCCGAGAATCAGACTTGTACCAAAAAAGCAGAACGCCAGAATTCCTGTAATTTTTGTCATGGCGCTTGCCGTACCGCCCGGTGTTGCCAGACCGCCCAGACCGCCGCCACCTCCGATTCCCAGGCCTCCGCCTTCCGAGCGTTGTACCAGTACCAGAGCGATAATACTCACTGCCAGCATTAAATGTATGACTAAGACAACATGTTCCATTTTTTAGACTTTCATTCTCTTGTTTCCATTTTTTACCACGAATAAGCACGAATAAATACAAATGTAAACTATAAGATCACAAGGCGCGTGCAATACCCAGAAATTGCGCCGCATCCAGACTTGCGCCGCCAATAAGCGCACCATTGACATTTTCTGTTGAAAAAAGCGCCGTTGCATTTCCGGGTTTGACAGAGCCACCATATAAAATACGGATGTCCTTATAATGTGCCAGCTTTTCACGAATAAAACCATGCATGGCTTTCACATCATCCGGTGTGGCACTTTTTCCCGTTCCGATAGCCCAGACAGGTTCATAGGCAATCACCGTATTTTCTGCCGTCACACCATCCGGCAGGGACTCGGAGAGCTGCTTTGCCACAATATCAAAAGCCCTGCCTTCTTCCCGCTCTCTTTCCTGCTCCCCGACACAGATAATCGGAATTAAACCATGAAGATGCGCTCTGGCGGCCTTTTCACTGATGAAACCACTTGTTTCCTGCTGATAGATCCGTCGTTCCGAATGCCCGGCCAGAACATAACGGCATCCCGTATCTTTAAGCATTTCCGCAGAAATCTGTCCTGTATAGGCACCATTTTCCGTTGCCGCGCAATCCTGACCGCCAATATCAACGGGGCTATACATATGATCAATCTGGCGTTTAACCACATAGATATGAATAGCTGGAGGGCAAACCAGAAAATCGCAGTGATCCATTAAATCCGGATTCTTGGCCAGTCCGTCGCCAATATCTTTCATCAAAGAGACCGCGCCAGCCTCACTGCCATTCATTTTCCAGTTTCCGGCAATCAGTTTTTTCATGCTTTTCATGCTTTTCATGCTTTCCATTCCTTATTTGTTTCTTTCACCCTAATCATTATAGAAGAGAAATTCAATCGGCTGTTGCCCGCAGCAGAATGCCGCATTATATTGCGATTCAGATTATTGGCGATCAAAGGATTTATAATATGCTCAATGCCCTGCGTGAAGGTTCCAAATCGGGATTTTCAAAATTTATATTATTCGGTTTTATGGCACTGGCCGTAGGCGGCCTTGTCTTCATGGATATTGGCGGCTTTTTCAGAGGTGACGCGGCAGGCAATAACGCCGTAGCCAAAATCAATGGACAGGAGCTTTCTCTTACCACTTTTGATAATACATTACGCCGCGCTTTAAGCTCACAAGGGCTTGATGTCCAGACGGCCTATAATCTCGGACTTGTGAATCAGGTACTGAACAATGAAATATCCAATAATATTACACAAGCCGCTGCCGCCGATCTGGGGCTTCAGGTCGGGGATGAGACCGTTCTCAAACAGATAAACCGCCTGATCGAACCGCTGGTAACGGATGAAATGGATAAAAGATCGGCACTTGCTGCTGTTCTGCGAAATCAGGGTATGACCGAGCGTGATTTTGTCCGTATGATAAAAGCGGAAATGACCAATATGCTCCTGCGCAATGTTTTCCAGACAGGCACAGCCCTTCCTTCTATAAAAGCGGCACAGGATCTTTATCAGTATGAAAATGAAAGACGCGCTGTCAAAACTGTTTTTTTACCCTATAGCCTCATAAAAGATGTGGCGGTTCCTGCAGACGAAATTTTACTGCCTTTTTATCAGGCCGGACAGGAGCGCTACGCCATTCCTGAAATGCGCGGTTTTACAATTGGTATTCTTTCACATGAAAAACTGGAGAAAACCCTTGATGTCTCGGATGAGGAATTACGCTCCATTTACGAACGTGATCTGGCAAGCTACAGCAAGCCGGAGCAAAGAGTCCTTGAACAGGTTGTTGTCGATAATCAGGGAGACGCTGATGCCATTCTAGCATCTACTGAAAAAGGAAAATCCCTCAAGGAGGCTGTAAAAGATGTGACTGATAGTGAAGATTTCTGGCTTGGCGAAGAGTCCTTTGAGAAAGCCGGATTACCGGAAGCCATTGGAGAGGCCGCTTTTTCCGCAGAACCAGACCAGATGATCGGCCCCATTGAAACATCGCTTGGCTGGCATATTCTAAAGCTCAAAAAAATTATTGCGCCTGCGACAGAACCTTTTGCATCCGTTAAAAGCACCCTGAAGAAAGACATTGTCAATTTGCGTGTGGCAGATGAAATGTTTGCAGCAGCCGGACAGATTGACGATCTCTTTGCCGGCGGCGCTTCACTGGAAGATGTTGCCACAGAGATGGCGCTTGAGACAAGGCAGTTCAGTCCCTTGAAACGCGATGGTTCCACCACGGACAACAAAGATGGTATCAAGGATTTCGAACAGGACTGGGCTTATATGCTGGAAACAGTCTTTACCCTGAGGCCAGATGAAGTCTCCCCTGTTTTCCAGCTTGCCGATGGGCGTTATGCCGTTCTTCGTGTTGATAGCGTTCAGGAAAAAACCTATCGTCCCTTCGAGGATGTGAAGCCGGATCTGGCAAAAATCTGGATACAGGATCAAAAAAAGGTTGCCGTTAAACTGCTTGCCGAAGAGGCACTGTCCGCCCTGAAAGACGGCAGTAAAACATTCGCGCAGATTGCCGCCGCAAACGGAAGACAGATTGACTCCGATAACCTTGTCCGTGCGGAAGACCCACCAAAAGATCTGGGCAAAACAATGAAATTCATTCTATTCGAGCTTCCCGAAAATCAGTTTGCCCTCGGGCCGGTCGAAGGCGGCTATCGTTTGGGACAGGTGATTAAAATCACACTGCCGGACACAGACAATGTTCCTGCAGAGACCCTGAAACCATTTCTTGATACCGTAAAGCGCAATGAACAAAGCGAACTGATCGAGTTATACTACAAAAAACTTCAGGATGATTACAACGTCAAAATCAATGCCCGCCTCCTGCACACAACTTATGGGCCAGGCAGTGAGGGTTCATAAGCTACTGCGTTCTTATGTTCTGGTGCAATAACAGCCGCACTAACCGGTACAAGCTGGATATTTTTTTCCTGCAGGGTCGGCAGCCATTCCTGCAAAGCCTGAATTGTGTACGGCTTCGGATGACCAATCGCAATCGCCTGTCCGTATTCAAGCGCAATTCTTTCCGTCTGCTTCAATCTTTCACGCACATTTTCCAGTGACGGATCATCATCCAGAAACACATCGCGCACGGCATAAGGCACATGATACTGCGCTGCCGTTTCTGCCGCCACCGAAGAGGCAATCGTACGTGAATCAAGGAACAGCAGACCACGCTTATGAAGAACCGCCATTAAACGCTGCATCGCTTCTTTATCCTGCGTTAGACGACTTCCCATATGATTATTCATTCCAACATAACCGCTAATAGCGCCTAATCCCTTTTCAAGCATACCGTCAAATTCCGCAGGAGATTGAATCATATCAAGAAATATATCCCCCGTATCAAGATCACCATTCATTGGCTCCATCGGCATATGAACCATAATCTCGTGTCCTTTCTGCTTTCCTGCACTGACCAGACTCTCGAGCCGTTCTGCATAAGGCAAAAAAGCCAGTGTCAGTGGCGCGGGTAACTCTAGAATCTCCTGCGAATGCTCACGGCTTACCCCCAGGTCATCAATCACAATCACAATTTTGGGTTTTTCAGGATCAAGGATTACAGGCACAGCAAACTTTTTCCATGGCGACAAATCTGCAGGACCGAATGTTTCCGTTTTTGAAACATGGTTTTGAAGTGTCACAATTTCAGGTTCGAGTAGCGCAAGAACAATATCTCTTTTATCTTTTGTCTGTGAAATCTCTGCTTCTTCCGCTTGCCAGGAAATTTCCCTGCGCGTTTCCTCGATATAGGGACATGCATCCCCAAGAACAAAGCGATCAAGAACGACAACAAGAATAACACCGATAATCAGGAATTTCAGGTGACTGTTTCCATAGCTTCTTTTTTTCATACCCAGTATCCTAGAAGAAATCATAGAAGGCGTAAATCGCCTTTTTTTTAAAAATTTTAATCGGTTCTTGACACAAAAGAAGAACTAAAATAGAACGAATAGAGTATATATCCGACATAAACACGTCAATATTTACAGAAAAAGAATATTCCAAGAACGAACAATGAGTCAATGAAAGATCACATCGGGGGGAATAATGCTGACAAAGAAACAACGCGAGCTTCTTGTGCTCATTCACGAGCGCATGGCTGATGGTGACGTGGCACCTTCTTTTGAGGAAATGAAGAACGAGCTGGGGCTGAAATCCAAATCGGGAATTCACCGTCTGATCAGCGGCCTTGTCGAACGGGGCTATCTCGAACGATTACCACACCGTGCGCGTGCGCTCCACGTTCGCCGGCTTCCCGAAGGCTACCACCCTGCCGCCAATGACCAGACAGAAGCGGCGCACAAAACGCGCACCTATTCCAGTGTCTTTGATTCGGCAGAATCCATACCCGTTTTCGAACCGATTCCCCTTTGTGGCCGCATTGCCGCCGGAACACCGATCGAGGCCATCCGCGATGAAGGCCAGACCGTGGATATTCCGCCGCATTTACTGGCAAGCGGAGAACATTATGCGCTGGAAGTCGATGGCGATTCCATGATTAAAGCCGGTATCAACAATAATGATATTATCATTATCAAGAAAACAGATAGCGCTGAAAATGGTGCCATTGTTGTGGCACTCGTAGATGATGCCGAAGTGACTTTAAAACGCTTTCGCAAATCGGGAAATAAAATCATTCTGGAACCCGAAAATGATTACTATGAACCCCAGATCTACGACCCCGACCGCGTTAAAATTCAGGGCATTCTGATTAGTCTGTTCAGAACCTATCATTAACAATTTGACTTAATAAATAATGTTATATAATCTATAGAACCCTCTGCAAAAGTTTGAAGTAACGGTGGTGGAGCGCCAT
>PFTR01000016.1 GCA_002789675.1 Alphaproteobacteria bacterium CG_4_9_14_3_um_filter_47_13
CAGGATATAAAACTCAAAAATCCTCTCCTCAAATTGTCCAAAATGGCGCTCCACCACCGTTACTTCAAACTTTTGCAGAGGGTTCTATAGGGACTATTCGTATCGTTATGATATTTCAGAAACCTTGTTCTGGCAGGGGGCAAAAGGCTTCAGGGGGAGCATCTGTTGGATTTTACCTTCGTATTTTTTAATTGTCGCGCAGCTTGGAGAGTCAGAACCGATCTTAAAATCATTTTTAAGTCTTTGATAATCTTCAATGACTTGAGCCTGTTGCTCTATACCAAAATTATTGAAATTATTTTTGCTGTAAATATCAAAAGCATATAAATAGGAGTAATGAAACCGTGCATTAGCATATTCTTTTGCTGCAGTGGTTAGTACATCTTTACCATTCTGATACTGAAAAACGTGAGTCATCTCATGCATATAAAGAGTGCGTGATTTAGGTTTGGCAGAGAAATTTTTTGCGTAGGCCTGACGATCAATTATAAAAATATTTCCTTTTGGTGCGATGGCTTTAGAACCTTCTGCATCCATCGCATCTTTGATAAGCCATGAAAAAAGAGAGTTTCTGTTGAATATTTTTACAGTGTTATAATTAATTTCATTGCCAAAAACTTCTTTTGCAAGAAAAATTTCTTCTTTTTCAAGTTGACGACAGCTTGGGTCAATTTTGCAGACTGGATTTTCACCATCTGCCGTGTCAAAATGATTATAGCCCGTAATTTCCAGATAAGCGGTTGCTGCCAGAGTAAAGAGCCCGAGTAATGATGCTGCGAGTATCTTTTTCTTCATTTGATTCCTTGACGTTCTGCGCCCTGGTTCACTGGCACAGCGGACAAATAGTCCACCATCATCCCTGCTTTTTTAACTTTTTAATTATTAAAGCCTAGCAGAGTCATGTTTGCAAGTTTTTATAATCAGGAACGCTTTAGCCGGAAAACACCAATTGTAATCTGTAAGGCCAGTGCAATCGCACCGATAATAAAAACAACATCACCAAATGTCCGTATCCAGCGTAAATTTTGTAAGAGATCCTGCTGCATGAACTCCTCACTGCGTGCGTACCAGTATCCATGCTCAAGGCTGGCATGGAACTGGATAAAACCGACAGGCAGCAGGCTTGTCGCCAGCATAAGCACCAGCCCGCCATTAAGAAAGACAAAGGCTGTCTTCATCAGTTTTTCGCTAAAGACAAGGTCAGGACGAATATAGCGCAGGACAAGTAATGAAAATCCCAGCGCCAGAAATCCGTAAACGCCGAACAGGGCGGCATGGGCATGAACGGCAGTGGTGTTCAGACCTTGAATATAATAAAGCGAGATCGGCGGATTAATCATAAAGCCGAAGACACCGGCGCCAAGCATATTCCAGAATGATACTGCGACAAAAAAGACCAGGGGCCATTTCAGTTTTTGCATCCATGGGGCACTGTTTTTTAAGCGCCAGTTCTCCCATGCTTCGTAGCCAAGTATGATGAGCGGGACAACCTCCAGAGCACTGAATGTCGCTCCAACAGCCATAACAGGCGTTGTTGTTCCGGAAAAATACATATGATGGAATGTCCCGGGAATGCCGCCGAGCATAAAGAGGGATGCCGAAGCAAGGCTTGCTGCCGTTGCCAGTTTTCGTGACACCAGTCCCATACTGCAGAAAATGAAGGCCAGAGATGTTGTCGCAAAAACCTCAAAAAACCCTTCGACCCAAAGATGGACAATCCACCAGCGCCAGTATTCCATAATAGAAAGATGCGTGCGCTCGCCATAAAAGAATCCTGCGCCGTAAAACAGGCCAATGGCAACCACAGAGGCTGTGAGCAGAACCAGAAGGTTTTTATCACCCCCTTGCCGTAGTGCCGGGACAATACCGCGCATCATCAAGCCAAGCCATAAAACAATACCCGTAAATTTACCGATCTGCCAGAGACGGCCAAGATCCACATACTCGTATCCCTGATGCCCTAGCCAGAAATTCAGATGGGGCGGCATGATCTGGGCAATGGCCAGAAAGTTTCCGGTAAAAGAACCAATCACAACGGCAACAAGTGCCCAAAACAGAAGGTCAACGCCAAGTTTCTGGAATTTAGGATCCTTGCCGCCATTAATGATGGGGGCTAGAAAAAGACCGGCTGCAAGAAATCCTGTAGCAATCCAGAATAAGGCTGATTGAATATGCCATGTCCTTGCAAGCGTATAAGGCAGCCATTTTGAAATATCAAGACCATAGAAATGCTGGCCTTCTACGGTGTAATGTGCCGTTAATCCACCAATAAAAACCTGGAAGACGAAAAGAGCAATAACAAGAAATACATATTTTCCCAAAGCCTTCTGCGAAGGAGTCAGGGTGATTGCCGCAATCGGGTCAAGAGAGGGAACTTTTAACTCGTCTTCATCTTCCTTGTGTAAAAAAGCCCATGCCCAGATCAGTCCGCCAATACCGACGATAAGGATGATGATACTGATAATTGACCAGAGGATATTTTCAGATGTTGGCTTATTGTCAATGAGAGGCTCATGCGGCCAGTTATTGGTATAGGTAGCCTGAAGGTTGGGGCGCTCTGTTGCCGCCGCCCATGCTGTCCAGAAAAAGAAGTTTCCCAGCCTTTCACGCTTCTCAGGGTCGGGGAGAGGCGCTTCTTTCATGGCAAAGCTGACACGAGAGCTATGCAAGGAGGGATCATCGCTGAATAAACGGTTGTAATAACCCGCTGTCTGGCGGATCGCCTCCAGACGGCGGGGGCTGATGAGAACAGTTTGAGTCTCTTTATCAAAGGTATTCTTACGATATTCTTCTTTCAGACGGTGCTGCAAAATCATCTGTTTTTCTGAATCAAGCGCCTGATAGGATTGTGAAAAACTTTCCTGTGCTGCCAGATCAAGCCAGGCCATAAGTTCGCGATGGAGCCAGTCTGCAGTCCAGTCGGGGGCCTGATAGGCTCCGTGTCCCCAGATTGAACCAAGTTGCATTCCACCAATAGATTGCCAGGCGGATTGTCCCTCAAGGATGTTATCCTTTGTCATTATAAGGACGCCCTCTGTCGTTACATATTGTTCAGGTATCGGGGGGGCTTTGCGATAAACTTCATTCCCGAAATAGGCAAGAAAGGTAAAAGTGATACCCACAACAGCGATGAGTAAAAACCATAATGTACGATAATGAGCCATAGGAAGTCTCCAGACCTGATTGTTTATTTGTAACCCAATAAGATATATTTTAAAAGCATGTTTATGCTTGAATTAATACTCTGTAAAGCTTTTTTTAGAATTTGATTGCGCTTTACATTGATTAAATCCACAATAAAAAAAGGTAATAAGGATGATTATATGCATTTGACGGCATTTACAGATTATGGCATGAGGGTAATGATGCTGCTTGCAGGCGAACCGGATCGTCTGTTTACAATTGGTGATATGGCCGAGGAGCTTGAAATTTCCCGTAATCATCTTACAAAAATAATCCACCGTCTGGGAAAAGCCGATTATATTAAAACCAGACGTGGTAAAGGCGGTGGATTTTCTATGGGGCTCGATTCCCGATCCATTACCCTGAAGGACATTGTCGTATGGCTCGAACCGGAAATGGCCTTTGTTGAATGTTTCCGTAAGGATGGCGGCAATTGTACATTAATGCCAACCTGTTATTTAAGAGGATGTCTGAAAAATGCAAAACAGGCTTTTTTGGACGAACTTGGGAAGACAACGTTGTATGAATGCGCTATACCTAAGAAAATAGAGTCTTAGTAAGGAGCGTATAATCATGAGTGCTATTATTGATATTATCGGGCGGCAGATACTGGACAGCAGGGGGAATCCGACTGTTGAAGTGGATGTTTTGCTGGAAAGCGGCTCTTTTGGGCGTGCGGCGGTTCCATCTGGAGCATCGACGGGCAAGCATGAGGCCGTAGAGCTGCGGGATGGTCATAAAACATATTATGGTGGCAAAGGGGTGTCGCAAGCGGTCACTCATATTAATACAACTTTGTTTGAGGCGCTGTCCGGTCTTGAGGCCGAAGACCAGATGTACATTGACCAGACGATGATCAGGCTTGATGGAACTCCGAATAAAAGCCATTTTGGAGCCAATGCCATTCTGGGGATTTCGCTGGCTGTTGCCCGAGCCATGGCAGATGAACTTGACGTTCCTCTTTATCGTTATTTAGGCGGGGCATTTGCACATTTATTGCCAACACCGATGATGAATATCATCAATGGCGGTGCTCATGCGGATAATCCGGTGGATATTCAGGAATTTATGATTATGCCGATTGGTGCGCCAAATTTTGCCGAGGCGGTGCGCTGTGGCTCTGAAATTTTCCATGCTTTGAAAAAAGAGCTGGCAAAAGCGGGTTATAATACAAATGTCGGTGATGAAGGCGGCTTTGCGCCTGCTGTTAAATCCACACGCGAGGCGCTGGACTTTGTGATGCAGGCTATTGAAAGTGCCCGTTATATTCCGGGAGAACATGTTGTTCTGGCGCTTGATTCTGCCTCAACGGAATTTTATAAAAATGGAAAATATCATCTGGAAGGTGAAGGAAAGACGCTGGATTCCGATGGTATGGTTCAATATTATGAACATCTGTGTAAAGATTATCCGATTGTTTCTATTGAAGATGGTATGGCTGAAGATGACTGGGAAGGCTGGAAAGCTTTAACACGCAGTCTGGGCAGTGAGGTACAGCTTGTCGGGGATGATTTATTCGTCACAAATCCGAAGCGGCTGGAGCGCGGTGTCGAAGAAAAAGCAGGGAATGCCATTCTTATTAAAGTCAACCAGATCGGAACCCTGAGCGAAACAATGCAAACAATTGAAATGGCACAGAAAAATGGATTTGACTGTGTGATTTCCCATCGTTCGGGAGAAACCGAGGATTCCACGATTGCCGATCTGGCTGTTGCCACAAACGCCGGACAGATTAAGACCGGATCTTTATCGCGCTCTGATCGCATTGCCAAATATAACCAGCTTTTGAGAATTGAAGAGATACTGGGACCGCAAGCCAAATATGAAGGATACGGCTTTATGAAGACAAAGCCAAAAGCGGTCAAAGCCAAAAAGGCAAAAGCTGCCTAGGTGTTTAGCCCCGTGGTCTGGTGGAATTAAAAAAGATCTTTATAAAACTGGCTCTACAATGAGAAACCTTTTGTAAGACGATCGCCTTCCATTTGTGGGGCAAGACCTTGCTGCATGGAGAATTCCTTGAGGAAGGTGACATGATCCAGCGTTTTAAGACCGAGTTTGCGGATGATTTTTGCCATGCCGGAATGTGTGCTGACAATTTTTGTGAGGCCATCCGTGCTGATAACGCGGCTGGTAATATCAAAATGACGGCGGCGCTCATATTGTTTCCCTACGGCCAGACTTCCGGGATCCTGTCCTGTTCTGATGAAATCCACCAGAGTTTCTGCCAATGCAGCCACATCCCGTAGGCTCAAATTTAACCCTTGTGCGCCCATGGGATGGAGGACATGCGCTGCTTCTGCTATTAGAATCGTGCGTTTTGCTGTTAATTCCTGCGCTTGCATCCGGCATAAGGGCCATGAGTGCACTGTTGATGCAAGTGTAATTTTCCCTAAACAATCTTTGCTGCGGTCTTGTAACGCCTGTTCAAAATCAGGTTTGTTCCATGTCATGAAGCGGTCTGTCTCGGCGGTTCTATCGACCCAGACGAGACTGGACTGGAAACCCTGATCTGTTGAGGGCATGGGAACAAGCGTAAAAGGGCCGGAAGGGCGATGAAATTCTGTTGAGATATAATCATGGTTTTTCGTATGATGGATCAGGCAGGTTATCGCGCTTTGCCCATAAGGATGTTCTCTGGTTTTAATGCCAGATATCCGCCGCGTCAGGGAATTGCGGCCATCCGCGCCAACAATAAGTTTTGCCGTGATCGTCTGGTCAGTGTCAAAATGTGCCTTGACACCAAAATCATCGGTATGATAATTCGTAAGTGCTGCATCAAGAACGTGAATTGTTTTTATATTCTGAACGGTCTCGGCCAGAGCAGCGCGCAACGGGGTAACGGGCATATTGATACCGAAAAAATCCAGCCCGATATCACGGGCGCAAAAATCAGTTTGCACAGGATTGCGGGATTGTGGGGCGCTGTCATCAATAATCCGTAATGTGCGTAATTCTTCTCCGTAAGAGCGCATTCTATCCCAGCATCCTGTCCCGCGAAGAATATTGATAGAGCTCTGCATGAGCGCGGCTGTACGGCTATCCGCCTTTGCTTTTGCAAAGGGAAGGGGCGGATTTTGGTCAACAAGGGTCACATGAACTCCCGCTTTGCCCAGAAGCGAGGTCAGCGCGAGTCCGGGGACTCCCCCACCGATCACAAGGATATCTGTTTTGCTATTCTTCATCTGGCCATTTAACTAGCTGGCATTTGCCTTGAATGCAAGACGGGTAGCTTGATAAATCATAACATCTGCAAACAGCTTCAGAATAATTGCTGCAATTCCTTTCGAAAGCGGCATTAAAAGCAGCCTCATAACGGGCATTGATCGCTGCATATTTACAGCAATAACCGCAATGCGTATCAATCGCGATGCACTGGTCATTTGCGGTGCAGTTTTGATAAAGATCCTCGATGACAAACTGGATTCCAGAAAAGAGAAACTCTATGGCAGGTTCCGGAGCTGATTCTACGGATGCGGTCGTTTTTCGATGAAGCAGAATAGCGCCGCCGAGAAAACCGATGATCTCCAGAAAAACCAGAATTAAAAAAAGGAATGATATTTTCTTGCCTGAAATAGGATAATCTCCTTATGATTGATGCCACAGCTTCACCAGCACAGGATACCGAAAAAATGGAAAAAGTCGAAATTTATACGTGGGAAAGTTGTCCTTTTTGTCTCAGGGCAAAGAAACTTTTGAAAAGCAAAGGCGTGAATTTTACCGAATATAAAATTGATGGAGATGAAACAGAGCGTGATAGAATGGCGCAGCGTGCAGGAGGAAAGCGCACCGTTCCACAGATTTTCATTGATGATATCCATATTGGAGGGTGTGATGATCTTTATGCACTGGAGAAAGAAGGCAGGCTAGAGGCCTTGCTGGGAAAGAACTGAAATGGTGAGAACAGCGTGCATCCAGTTAAATTCTGGCGCAGAAATCCAGCCTAATCTGGAGGCTGCAGCAAGTCTGATTCGGCAGGCGGCGGAGCAGGGGGCACAATTTATTGCGACGCCGGAGAATAGCTGTCACATGCGCGCACGGCAGGAAGACAGGCTTGAAACGTCTATGCCGGAAGAAACGCATCGCGGTGTGCCATTTTTTTCAAAACTGGCGCAGGAATACGGGATCTGGTTGCTGGTCGGTTCAATGTCGATCCGTCTTGAAGGTGGGCATCTTGCCAATCGTTCTTTTCTTTTTAATGATAAAGGGGCGCTTCTTGCACGTTATGATAAAATCCATTTATTCGATGTTGATTTGCCCACGGGTGAAAGTCACCGTGAAAGTAATCTGGTTAAAGCAGGGACAGAGGCTGTGACGGTTAAAATGCCATGGGGAACGCTTGGTATGAGTATCTGTTATGATTTACGGTTTTCATATTTATACCGTGATCTTGCCAGGGCAGGGGCTTCCATTCTTGCCGTTCCTGCTGCCTTTACTGTGCCAACGGGTCAAGCACATTGGGACGTCCTGCTGCGGGCGCGTGCTATAGAAACAGGGTCTTTTGTTGTGGCTCCCGCGCAATGCGGGACGCATGAAGGCGGTCGAAAAACTTATGGTCATTCCATGATTATTTCCCCGTGGGGTGAAATTTTGGCGGAAGGCGATGCAGAGCCGGGAATAATTATCGCCGATCTTGATTTATCAGAGGTGAGCAAAGCACGGCAAGCTATTCCGGCTCTGCAGCATGACCGTGATTATTTGGTTTTATGATTGTGTATTATGCGCATAATTGACATACATATAGTATGTTGATATTATATAAATAGTCATTAAAGGAGCTTGTCACATGTATGGATTTTCAGATCAGGAAGTATCAAAGCGCCGTCCTGTTAATTTAACGATCAGGGAGGATATTCTGGACGAGGCCAGATCTCTAAAGTTAAATACATCCAAGGCGGCAGAGATGGGGATCATTAACGCTGTAAGGGAAGCCAGATCTCAGGAATGGCTTGAAAAAAACAGAGACGCTTTACTGGCTCATAACAGACGTATTGACAAAGAAGAGCCTTTATTGACGCCGGATTGGGTTTCCGGGTAATGGCACGTTTTGATATTTACAGGTTTGACAGTTCGTCAGTCCCTCTGGTTCTTGATGTTCAGGCTGATTTATTAGCGGATCTTAATAGCTGTGTCGTTATACCGCTAGTTCTGGAAGAAATGGCAAGAGAAGAAACTCTTTCCAGACTTAAACCGCTTATCAAGGTTGAAGGCAGATCCTATATTCTTGTTACAACGGATATAGGAACAGTTGCCAGACGTACTCTTGGTAAATATATTACGAATATAGAGACACCTCATAGACAGGAAATTATAGAGGCGCTCGATTTTCTGTTTCAGGGATTCTAGATTTTCGGGTTTATTTAAAGTTCACAATGCAACCGGTTTTGTATAATCCGGCTAAACCAGCAATCCTGTATTGACCTGCAAAGCTTCGGCAAGGGCGCGGATGGTGCCAACGGAGCCTTCCTTTTTCCCGGTTTCAATTTCGGTAACAAAAGGGCGGGAGAGTCCGGAAGCATGGGCAAGATCATCCTGTGTCATGCCACGATGTCTGCGGATAATTTTGACGGGGTGTTCGGCGCGGATATAAATGGCATCCAGAATTTCCTGCGGCAGATGCGCCTGCTTTTCCTGTGCCGCGCCTGTGAGCATACGATATTCATGCAGGGGAACAAGGACATAAGGCTTGCCCTGAATATGTAGTAAATCGTGATCCATGATATATGTCTCCGGAAACGGGAGGAAGATATTCGTCATTAGAAGTATAGCTGAATCGGGAATTATAGCCAGACTTATAAATGCGGATTAATGCGGATAATTTTTCTCCGTTATTTCTTTACGGTGCCATATTCCTTAAACATTCTTTTTTATTCTTTTGATAATCTGTCCTCCAGATTTTGTCATCACTGTTAGATCCAGTAATGGAAGCTATAGAACCCTCTGCAAAAGACTGTAAAAATCCTGTAGAATCATTTCATGCAAACGAGCATGAGGTACAAAATGAAAATGAAGAAGTT
>PFTR01000156.1:0-8405 GCA_002789675.1 Alphaproteobacteria bacterium CG_4_9_14_3_um_filter_47_13
AAATTTACGCAATGGCGGCATAATTGTTGAAACGGGATTCCACCTTAAAAACGCCGCCAACCTGTCCAACAAAGTAGGACCACCTCTTATGACGGTCAATGAAAAACACGTGAGTATTACAAGACATTGAACGATTTATTCGCCGTCAGATATCCGGACAATCAGCAAACACCTGCAAAATACCTTTCTGTCCTGAGAATTAAGCCAGGATTCAGTTCTCCGGAAATTCCGGATAACTGCCGCCGATGGCAAGAATTACAACACAAGTTTCTATAACCTGGATATCATTATCTCTATCGGCGACCGGATCAAAAGCAGTGGTTCGTATTTGAGCCTTTTGCAAAGAATTTTATAGAAAAAGAATGTTAAAGCGCATTTTTTGGATATTTTTTATTAACTGTCTCTTGGCACAATAGTTTTATAGGTTACAATACAGAGACTAGATTACTATACATGAAAGATTTTATATGAAAATTTTTGTAATTGACCGTGATACCCTTTCGACCCAGCTCATCAGATCAAAGCTGGAGGCTATGGGACATACACTTGAAGAGGAAATCATCAAAAGCAATGCGCTGGAACGCCTTGAAAAAGAACAATTTGATACCATTTTCTTTGATCCTGCGCCTCTGAATAATGCCAGACCGATTGTGCTGGGTATTCGCCGCGCTGTCCGGAATTATCCTTATATCATTCTTATGTCCCAGGATCTGGATCAAGAAGATGCGATCCGTTCTGGCGCCAATGATATACTGGCAAAGCCTCTGGATGCCGCAAAACTGGATGGTATAATTAGAAACAGCGAGCGGATGATTCGGCTGATTCGGCGTATTGGAGATGAAAATGAAGATTTCCCCAGTGCGGGCGGCGTGATTTCAAAATCTGCTTTCAACCAGCTTTTTCTATCATCCCTTGACCGTGCGGATCGTTATGGCGAACGCTCTTTTCTGGTTTTTATCGGTATTAAAAATTATAAAGAGCTCGTGGAAATGGACGGCCCTCATGCAGCGAGCTATGCGGCCGCAAAGTTATCGCAATATCTCGTAAGGTTGCGCCGTCAGAGTGATATTATTGCCCAAACCGGAAAAAGTGAATATTGCCTGATGCTCCAGCGTCCCCAATATGAAACGGAGCCTATGGAGGCCGCCAATCGTTTTGCAGAAGCTCTGGGGCAATTTAATGATATTGCCACCAGTGATAATTCCACTGTTGATATCCATGTGACACTTATTGATATCCCCATTGGTACAAAGCATGTCGAACATATTATTAAATATGACAAACAGGGTGCGGTGCGTGTTCAGGGCTAATCCTCAAAAAAGGATTGACAAAAGAACGTTTGTAGAACAGAATTAAAAAATAAACAGGTGAACTACGTCTTGTCAGTCTGTATCCGGCTCGCCCCCCCCATTTTGTTAAAATGTGGGTTGATAGGAATTATCTCGGGCAGTATTTTTATCAATGATACTTCATATTATAAATTTTCCGGGAGTCTCATGCTTTGTTTGACAATCAGTCGTTATCGTTAGCCGGATAACCTGCCTTAAGCGATACTGAACTTCCTGGAAGAAAGTGGCCATCCAAATATAAAAGTTGCAGGGATTATAATTGACACAACTTTTACCAACTATATTATTATAAAATGAACTAAAAGGTAGTAATCGTGCATAAATGGAAGCGTGCGCGTTATATGCGCTTTACATGCAAAAACAGTTTGAATCAGACTTAAAAAAGAGCCTCGTTTTCAATCAAGCCGTTGAAATGAAATATTCTTTTAAAAAATATGGTATAATTAAACAAGATAGTTTACGGTCTGCTCCGTTCGTTAGCTTATTTTAAATATCAATGAATTAAACTTATATAATAAGAAGGACTGTAAAAGGAAAATAGTGTGAATATTGATTTACTTCTTACAACGCAGCAGGATGCCGGACTGGTCAGTGATCTGACATTTGAAAGTCAGATCGCCGGCATTTTATTTGATGCGCAAACACGCCAGATCACGCTGGAATTCTCAAACCTTGAAACACTGGATCTGAATATCCCCGTTGAAGAGGATATTGCCGATGCTCTGCTCTGGGCCACAATGGTTCAGGTCGGGGTCATTGAAGAAGGTCGTATTCAGGATAACCGTCAGGTACCGCTTATGCTTCTGAATGATCCGGATGGAATGCCCGGGCGGGACGCCCCCCTGCGCACGTCAAACTCTGTTCTTATGTTTGAACAATTTATGAAATCCTGCGTCACGGGGCAGCCCATCCATCGTGAAGATTTGGGAAATGACGATGTTTCCGGCTCCGTTATAGGAGGAATCAATCTTTCAGTGCTACAGTTTGCACCCCATCTGGCAAGACAAAAAGCGCTGGAAGCCTCCCATGATCTGAATATGAGCGGCCCTGCCGGGCCGAGTGCGCCGGGTATGAATATGGGTGGTGGTGGCGGAAGAGCCGCCTCTCCACCATTACGACAACGGTCATCCCCGTCGCAACAAAAGCAGCCCCGTCACTTGAAGGAAGAAAATCCCGAAGAAGATGAAGATTGATATTTAATTCCGTGCCTTTATAGTGGGTTTGTTGCTCCCTCTGGAATAAAAGGAAATTACAATGTCTCATAAAATAATCGTTGATGGTCTGAAAAAAGTTCTGGCCGATACCTTTTTACTTTATTTCAAAACCCACAGTTTTCACTGGAATGTTGAAGGGGCGCAATTCAAGGCGCTTCATGACCTGTTTATGGAGCAATATACAGAATTATGGAATACCACAGATCTTATCGCGGAACGCATTCGCACTCTTGGCGAATATGCCCCCAATAGCTGGGAAGACATGATGAAACATGTCACATTACAGGAAACAGGACAAACGCCGGATCATCATGCCATGATCGAAATGCTGGCCAATGATAATAAGGCCATAACCGATGTTATCAGGCCGGTTCTGCATGATGCCCAAAAAGGGAGCGATGATGTTACGGCAGATCTCATGACACAGAGACTGGCCGTCCACGAAAAAACATTATGGATGTTAAACAGCCTGCTTAAAAACGCAGCTTAAGAATGACCGAAAGGCTGAACCATATCAAATTTTTTGGCAAATGGTTTTTGCTCTAAAAAAACACGGGCTTACAAATTGTAGCCCGTGTCTTAATATTTTTCACTGAACAGACATTATATGCCTGATCTATCCTGTAGCTTAAGCAGCTTCTTGCAGGTTAACGGCAGATGTTTTGCCTTTTTCCTGTTGTGTTTCATAGCTGATTTTTTGGCCTTCGTGCAGATTTCTCATGCCGGCTTTTTCAACAGCGCTGATATGAACGAAAACGTCCTGTCCGCCGTCTGATGGCTCAATGAATCCAAAACCTTTTTGGCTGTTAAACCATTTTACTGTACCCGTTGCCATGAATATTCTCCTTTATGCAATATGGTAGTATGCCGTGCCCGACAACCTTGCCAGACACTTGTGGCAAGTCTGATATGATATTTCGGCTGTGCCGTTACCCTGGTCAAACCGAACTTTTTTTAAGGGGAAAAATCCATGCCCGGGGACAAAAAGTCTGAAACAGACTATATGAAGTCAAAGGGGCGTCTTATAAAAGGTCGCATCGTTATAGAGTTGGTCAAATCAAACCGTATATATTAAGACACGAAACTTTTTTTGCGTCAATATAATTCGTGTTTATATAAGATTATAATAGATGGCGGATCAGGAAAAAATAACATAAGAAACATTCTATGCTTTCTTACCAACATATTTACCATGCCGGCGGACCGGCAGATTTGCATAAACACAGCATTCTTTGCGCTATGCTCGCGGATCTATGCACCCGTTATCGGGCGCTCTCTTACATGGAAACCCATGCGGGACGGGGACTTTATGACTTGCAGTCGGTAGAAGCCATGAAAACAGGAGAAGCCGCACGCGGCTGGCTGGCCGAAGAAAATATTACCAAAGCGCCTTCAAAACTTCTGGAAATTATAAAAAAACTGAATCACGGGAAAACTGCGCCGTTATATCCCGGATCTCCCCTTATTGCTGCCCATATGCTGCGGTCACAGGATCGACTTCATTTGATGGAGCTTCATCCCCAAGAACATGCGGCTTTGTGCAAAACTTTTGCAAAAGACAATCGTGTTCATATCAGGCAGCAGGACGGTTATCAAAGCGTTCTTGATCTTGCGCCCCCAATGCCACGCCGGGGGCTGGTTCTGATAGATCCGAGTTACG
Source organism: Alphaproteobacteria bacterium CG_4_9_14_3_um_filter_47_13 (assembly GCA_002789675.1). Taxonomy (GTDB): domain Bacteria; phylum Pseudomonadota; class Alphaproteobacteria; order Micavibrionales; family Micavibrionaceae; genus UM-FILTER-47-13. Next base: position 4,224 of record PFTR01000156.1, read on the forward strand.
AAATAAAAGATGAGTACAGGGAGGTTGCCGGATTTATTGAACGGTTACGCCGTCGCTGGAATGAAGCTGTTATTCTACTATGGTATCCCTTATTACCTGCAGGAAGGCATGAGGAAATAAAAATCGGTCTGGCCACCCAGTGTCATGATATGAAAATCCATGAATATATCTGGGACATGCCGGAGGGAAACAGCGGTATGTATGGCAGCGGTATGATTGTTATCAATGGTTCTATTTTATTGTCCTGACTTTCGTAAGGCTCTTTATAAAAAACTGGAGCCCCTTCCGATTTTTGATATACTGCAAAAATCACTTCAGGGGTTTTGGGGTGCAACCTTGTTTTTGATGTCTTGAAGAGCTTGAAGTCATGCATCGCCCTTGTCCACCGTCTTGTAGATAAGCACGGCACATCCCGCTGTGATGGTCACGCATGATATCTCCCTGCACCGCTTTTTCTTCTATCTCTCGCATATCACCTGTTCCAGCCAAGCTTTCAAGGCTGCTGCCAGGATGACAGCTTATAATGCGCAAAGACTCAGGCGGGGTTTTCAATGACACCTGATCCTTCCAGCGTTTTAGAAAATTTGTCTTCGCCATTTTCAAAGACGGTGAACTTAACCGATGCGCGGCCTGCATTGATGACCAGGACGCACATGTCACCGCCCTCCCTTGACCGTTTTTGGGATGGCTTCCTGATGGTATTCCATATCTGAATTATCCCCCTTCTTTGCATAGTCGTGACCGCGTACCAGCAGCACTGCCAGGGCGCAGGAAGCCTTGCGGGCGATGGCGCCGCTGGAGCGGCTGGTCAGGATAATCGGAGCCTGCGCGCCCATTACGATCCCGGCCATTTGTGCCCCTGACAGCAGAACAAGCTGTTTGAGCAGGACATTGCCGGATTCCAGATCGGGCATAACCAGAATATCGGCTCTTCCTGCCACCTGCGAGCGGATGCCCTTGATCGCCGCCGCCTCTTCGGACAGGGCGTTGTCAAAAGCCAGCGGCCCGTCGAGCAACGCCCCGGTGATCTGCCCACGCTCGGCCATCTTGCACAAAGCCGTAGCGTCAAGCGTTGAGGGAATATCCTGATTGACCGTTTCCACCGCCGAGATCAGCGCCACACGCGGCGTACCCAGCCCGATGGCCGCAAACAAATCAATCGCGTTCTGCACAATATCCGCTTTTGCCGAAAGATTCGGGTTGATGTTGATTGCCGCGTCGGTCACGAACAAGGGTCGCGGGAATTTCGGGATGTCGATCATTGATATATGGCTCATGCGCCTGCCGGTACGCAATCCCTTTTCCTTGTCCACCACGGCACGCATCAACTCGTCAGTGTGGAGCTTGCCTTTCATCAAGGCCTCGACCCTGCCCTCGCGCACCATGCGCACAGCCATTTCTGCTGCAGCATGGCTGTGGGGCGTTGGCACAATTTCATAGGAGGAGATGTCTATGTTTTCCTCATCCGCAACTTTGCGGATTTTGTCTTCCGGCCCGACCAGAACGGCCTCAATCAACCCGACTTCCGCTGCCTCCACGGCCCCTTTGAGGGAAAGTGCATCGGCAGGATGCACAATAGCGGTTTTTAGGGGCTGTGCTCCTTCGGCCATGCAGATCGCCCGGTGATGGTGCGGGCATTCTTCCTTGATAAACTCGATTTCCGGCAGCCTTATGCGCTTGCGCTTTACTTTTTTGGTGGGGGCAATGACTTCGGCTTCGCCGGTGATCACTTCCTTGCCATTCTGGTTGAGGCAAACGCATGTCAGGATCAGGCGTTTTCTCTTTTCGTCCTTTTCCTTGACCGTCACCCGCGCCGTAATCATATCGCCAATGGCAACGGGTTTTAAAAACCGGAAGGTCTGGCCAAGATAGATCGTGCCCGGCCCCGGAAGCCGTGTTCCCAGAACGGTTGAAATCAGCGACCCGCCCCACATGCCGTGGGCAATGATCTCGTGGAACATATCGCTGCGCGCATATTCCTCATCCAGATGCGCCGGGTTAACATCGCCGGACATGACGGCGAAAAGCTGTATATCCTTCTGCGTCAGCATCTGCTCGACAGAGGCCGTATCACCAATATCAATTTCATCGAATGTTTTGTTCTCTATATAGCTGTCCATTTTTCCATCCTTATGCCACCATGATGTTAAAGTCCGCATCGACATAGGAAACGCCGCCCTTCATCGGGCATTTCATGGCAGGCGTGTCTTTTTGCGGCATAGCATCTTCCTGCGCCCATGCATAAAGGGGGACATAAACGGAAAACATCAAAACCGTTGCCACTAAAAATAACATCATCAATTTGTGCATTGTATTCTCCGTATATTTCTCTTGTGTTTCAGGTTTGCTTCTGTCCGGTTTTTTCTTCCGAAAACATCCGGGGAATAAACGCCGGAACGCGTGCGGCATAATCGTTCCGTGCCCTCCCTTTGTGCCCACGTCTTGCCTTTGTGTTTGTGCGGCCAGCCTGGGATCCTCGTTAAACATTAAATGTTACCAACGTTTTAAAGGCTGATTTGTTCATCATTACAGATTATCCGGCAGAGGGTATTTGACATTTATCAAATCATCAGGCAGACGCTTTCCCGTATATTGTAAATATGAGTGATAAAACCCTTCGATATGTTCATAAAATGCACTGATTGTTCGAATGGCAGGGGCAGAGAGACTCGAACTCACGACCTGTGGTTTTGGAGACCACCGCTCTACCAACTGAGCTATACCCCTATATGCCTATTAAGACGTGATTATTCTTAATGTTTATTGCCAAAAATGGCAAGGCTTTAGTTCATTAATAACTTCTTTGGCCGGAATCAGGGTGGAATATGTGGAGGAACCATTTGAAAACGATGACAATTCTGCCTCGGAAACTCTGAAAGCATATATCTGCACCGACAGACGATGATCCTTTAAACACAAAAACCAACGATATATCCTACCGTAAAGACCAGCTAAACTTCCGTCAACGGATACGGATCTGACGTTTCCGGTCATAGCTCTTTTTGAAGAGATTTCTATATATTTTTTCTCCGTCATTCTCCTGATTTTCGTTAGAAAATCCTGGGGTACTCTATTTTCTTATAGGGATCACCTTAGAATTCATAAATGAATTCAGGTGATGACGGTGCCTTGATATTTATAAATTGGTCTATAATATAAAGAAAATACATATCCTTGAAATATCAAGGACTATATTTTTTGTTCATACTTTCCAGAGAGCCCACAGGCTTTGCATGCCGCAAGAGTCATTTCAGCCTTGTTCAAGGTATAAAAATGTATGTGGGGCACGCCATATTGCATCAGCCCTTCGATTTGCTCAATAAGAATTTCAGTTGCCACCTTGTCCATATCTTCTTGTGAATGAAAATAGGGCGCAAAGCGCTCCTTGATCTTATCCGGCACGTGAGTATGACACATTGCAGCAAAACGCAGCATTCTTTCGTAACTCGCAATCGGTAAAACACCGGGAATGACGGGAAGCTTAATGCCGGCTGTTTCCACTTTTTCAAGAAAATCGTAATAATAATTATTATCAAAAAAGAACTGTGTAATGGCGCGATCCGCGCCGGTTTTCCATTTGCGCTTTAAATTCTGAAGGTCAGTTGCCATATCAGGAGCTTCCGGATGCTTTTCGGGATAGGCCGCTACAGAAATTTCAAAATCATGGATGGATTTTAATCCGGCAATCAATTCGTTGGCATAATGATAATAATTTTTGTCATCATAATCCAGCGGCGCATCCTCGGGCGGGACATCTCCGCGCAGTGCAACAATATGTTTGATTCCATTGTCCTGAAAAGTCTGGGCAATACCCAGCAGCCCCTTTTTATAAACATTGATACAGGTCAGATGTGTGGCTGTAGGTATCGCCGTATTTTTTTGAATTGCCACCGCCGTTTCCATTGTCCAGCTGCGCCGTGATCCACCCGCACCATAGGTTACCGTCATAAAAGACGGGTGAAGCGCCGCCAGTCTTACCGCTGTATCGGTCGTTAGCGTTTCCCATGCTTCATAGGTTTTGGGTGGAAAATACTCGAAACTAAGCGTGGGCAATGCTTCTTGTCGGGTTTTATACTGGGTTTCCGGCATGATATTTCCTGTTATTTGACTCTCTAGTTCGCAATTACAGCATTTTTTCTTCTTCTGAACAATAAGACGTTCTGCTTCTATTATAAAATAGCT
>PFTR01000156.1:8448-17503 GCA_002789675.1 Alphaproteobacteria bacterium CG_4_9_14_3_um_filter_47_13
ATCGCCCGCCGCGTACGGGAGAGCGGGGTTTATTGCGAGATATGGCCGTTTAGTCTTGCTCCGATGGAACAGATCAAAGCCTATGATCCCAAAGGTATTATCCTTTCCGGCGGCCCCTGTAGCGTAACGGCGCCGGATTCACCGCGTGCCCCACAGGAAATTTTTACGATGGGGATTCCTGTTTTTGGTATTTGTTATGGCCAGCAGACCATGGTGACCCAGCTTGGCGGTGTGGTCGAACGGGGGCATGCACGGGAGTTTGGCCGTGCTTTTGTGACGGTTAGAACCCATAACGCCCTTCTTGACGGGGTCTGGGATGAAGGGGCAAAGGAGCAGGTCTGGATGTCCCATGGTGACCGTGTGACAAAGTTACCGGACGGTTTTGAGATTACCGGCGCTTCGGAAGGGGCACCTTATGCGATGATTGCCGATAATAACCGCCGGTTTTACGCTGTGCAGTTTCACCCCGAAGTCGTGCATACTCCGCATGGCGCCGCGCTGCTGAAAAACTTTACGCATAAAGTCTGTGGCTGTCGGGGCGACTGGACAATGGCCGCATTTCGCGCTGAATCCATTGCTAAAATCCGCAAACAGGTCGGCACGGGCAAAGTCATATGCGGGTTATCCGGCGGTGTTGATTCTTCGGTTACTGCCATTCTTCTCCATGAAGCCATTGGTGACCAGCTTCATTGTATTTATGTTGATACCGGATTAATGCGCAAGGGCGAGTCCGAACAGGTGGTCAGCCTGTTTCGCGATCATTATAATATTCCCCTCATCCATGAAGATGCGGGGAGCCTGTTTTTGCAAAAACTTGAAGGTATTTTCGATCCCGAGCAAAAACGTAAAATTATTGGCGGATTATTTATTGATGTCTTTGATGATTGTGCCAAACGCATTGGCGGGGCAGATTTTCTGGCACAGGGTACACTTTACCCCGATGTGATTGAATCGGTCAGCTTTACCGGCGGGCCGAGCGTGACCATTAAAAGCCATCATAATGTTGGCGGCCTGCCCGCCCGTATGAATCTTAAACTTGTCGAGCCGCTGCGCGAGCTTTTCAAGGATGAGGTCAGGGCGCTTGGTACCGAACTCGGGATGCACCCTGATTTTGTCAAGCGCCATCCGTTTCCGGGGCCTGGCCTTGCCATTCGCATTCCTGGTGCCATTACCGCAGAAAAGCTGGAGATTTTGCGCAAAGCAGACGCGGTTTATCTGGAAGAAATCCATAATGCCGGATTATATGACGAGATCTGGCAGGCCTTTGCCGTGCTGCTACCCGTTAAAACAGTCGGTGTCATGGGGGATGAACGCAGCTATGACTATGTCTGCGCCCTGCGCGCCGTGACCAGTACCGACGGCATGACTGCTGATTATTATCATTTCAGCCATGCGTTTCTCTCCCGCATTTCCACCCGTCTCATCAATGAAGTCCCCGGCATCAACCGCGTCGTCTACGACATCACCAGCAAACCACCCGGGACGATTGAGTGGGAGTGATTGCTTCCTCCGTAGAAATTTTTTCAAGTTTATTATCATTTGGAACGCTCTCCGTTTTTTAATAAATATAGAAGTGACTGGGATTTGAATAATGTATAAAAACTTTGCATTTTTATTTTAATATGACAAAATTTCTTTAAAAAAATCGGAATGTCTAATAGGATGAAATGCAATCGAAACGACTTAAATCTATATGACATTTTTTATATTGAAAAATTGTTTGTATTTGGCAGAGAGCTTTAAAAGAAAGAAACAATGACGATAACAACCACCCCCAATAGGGTTCATAAAGGAAACAGAAGATTTCAATGGCTGGGTTATGCTCTGGTGCTTTTTGATGTTCTGTCTTTGGCCATCGTGAATATGCTTGCGGTTCCTGTGACGCAGTTTTTACAGAAATATATTTTACAAAAATCACTTTATAGTGAACTGTCTCCGGAAGCGGCGTTACATTTCAATATTTATATTGTTCTGGGGACGATTCTGCTGCTGCTGTTCTGGAGCCAGGGGCTTTATAGCCGACGGATTCCATGGTGGAATCAGGTTCAGCATATTGGAAAAATCATTTTCTTTATTTTTATTGTCCATGGATTTATCAGTTTTGCTTTAAAGCTTTATGAGTCACGTCTTTTAATCACGATGATCTGGGCACTTTCCTTTCTGTTCATGTTGACTCACCGCCGGATATTATTTGGCATGGCATCGCGCCTCGGCTGGATCAGTCGTCCGGTTGTGGTGATTGCCGATCATACAACAGCAACAGATCTTCTTTATGCGTTTAGTGGCGATCCGTGTACGGGATATGAGGCGCAAATCCTGTTTCTCCGTGACCCTGATTATCAGAATTTTTCAACATCCAGTCTTCCTAGCGCTTACCATAATATTGAAATCAGGGATGGCCGTGCCAATGTCGAGAATTTTATTCAGGAAAACCCCGATTACTTCTATGTTGTGTCGCTTGATTCATTCCGTGATGATGCCCGTAACCAGATCAATAAACGCCTGAACCAATCCGGCGCGAATTATGCGCTTGTTCCGGCTCTGGCGGGCGCCAATCTATATGATGTGGAGCCCTGTTATTTTTTTGGACAGGATGTGACACTGCTGGAGGCGCGTTCCGGCCATTCCGCACTGACATATTTTTCGCCCTCACGTGCCTTGAAACGCTTTATGGACATAGTAATCTCCGCTTTAGCACTTATTGCTCTAGCGCCTCTTTTTATGGTGATTGCGATTCTTATGAAGGTGGAAGGACAGGGCGGGTCAGTTTTTTATAGCGGAAAACGTGTTGGCCGCAATAAACGCCAGTTCCGCTGCTGGAAATTCCGCTCTATGGAGCCAGATTCCGATCACCTTCTCCATGCGTGGCTGGAAGAGCATCCCGAAGATAAAATAAACTGGGAAAAATATCGTAAACTCACGAATGATCCCCGTATCACCACACGTATTGCCCGCATTATTCGTAAAACCAGTCTTGATGAACTGCCGCAGCTCTGGAATATTTTTCTGGGTGAAATGAGCCTTGTCGGACCGCGGCCTATTCTGGAAGAAGAAATTCCTTATTTTGGTGATATCCTTGATGATTATCTTTCTGTCCGCCCCGGTCTGACGGGGCTGTGGCAGGTGAGTGGCCGCAATGAAACAACGTTCGAACAACGTGTTTTGTGGGATCGCTGGTATGTACGGAACTGGTCACTCTGGGGTGATATTGTTATTCTTATCAAAACCCCGATTGTATTGTTAAGTCGTAAAGGCGCCAATTAAAACCGGATTTAGATTTCTTTATCCGATGAGTCACCGGCAAGGTCTTCCAGACCCGGTTCGAAATCATCTTCATCTTCATCAAAATCATCAATATCCTCGAAAGCCGTGCCCGCACTTTGAGCCGCAATGGCATTCCACTCTTCCTCGCCTTCCATGGTATCAATGATATCTTCATTATCATCCATCTCAATGACACGCTGGTGGTTTCTAATTAATTGTTCTTTCATATCCTCGATGGAAACTTTGTCTTCTGCAATTTCCCGTAAGGAAACAACCGGATTTTTATCATTGTCACGGTCAACAAGCAACGCAGCGCCGGAGCCTATTTTACGGGCTCTCTGGGCAGCCAGCATGACAAGCTCGAAACGGTTTGCAACTTTTTCAACACAATCTTCTACAGTAACGCGTGCCATGATAATCCTTTTCCATTCTGATAATTCGCATCTTTATAAGAAGTTTCGTAATAAAAAGCAAGCAATAATCAGAGATGCCACGGCAATCGCTTGAAATTTCCCCGCGCAGGGATTTCTGAATTGGCCAGGATGTGATTTATTGGTGCTTTCGAAAGGAGACAGCCATGACACGTTGGGTGACATCATGAATGCGCCGCCGTCCGCGTTATTCTGCGCCTATTTCACGCGCTGGGTGATATTATCCAGGTTCTGCGCCGCTGAGCGCCGCGCCGCCAGCGCAAATTGTGCCTTGAAGTTTGCCGGGTAATTCTTTCTCGCTCTGCTCATAATTAACGACCCTCCTTTAGTCACAAATCATAATTTAACATATTGTTAGAATTTCTGGAACCACAGGACATTGTGCTACAATGACCTGTGATGATGATAATATAGCAGGTAAAGTGGCGGATGGCGTGGCAGGCGGGATTGCCGGAAGCCGGATCGGGAAGCGGCAACGGTAAAACTGCCACAACGATCAGTAGTGCCAGTGGGGGCTCGCTTCCTGGTGAAGAATATATATCTACAAAAAATAAACCCTGCAAATAATCAGAGAAAAATTAAGTGCGTTCAATACCCATAGTTGAAAACATACTCTAAAAATCTGTAAAGAGTTTTATTTCATTTCCCATTGGTATAAAAAGGATGATAAAAGTACAACTTGATATAAAAGGATGCTCATATGAAATGGTTTATTCGCGGCGCATTTGTTTTTGGAATTATTTTTATTTTAATTATTGGTGTTGTCGTCGTCATACTCACAACATTTGATCTGAACAATTATAAAGACAGGATTACAGAATCTGTCAAAGAATCCACAGGACGCGAGCTTGTCATCTCGGGCGATATAGAAACAAGCTTTTTCCCCGTGCTTGGTTTTAAAGTATCGGGCATACAAATTGGAAATCCCCCAGGATTCTCCGATCAAGATTTTTTAATAGTCGATGAAGCCCAGGCTGGTGTTAAAATCATACCTTTATTGAATCAACGTATTGAACTAACAAAAATAGTTTTAAAACAGCCAGGTATCCACATTATTAAAAAAACAAATGGCGAGACCAACCTTACTTTTAATGCTGTCAAAAAACCGGACGTTAAAACAGCAGGCAACATGCAGATCGCCGATCTGAGCATTGGCTCTATTGAAATTACCAATGCCAAAGTGATTTATGAAGATCAGGGTTCTGACAAAACCTTTGTAATTGATCCCTTGAATATCACATTGCCTGAATACTCTGCCGATACGGTCACGAATATTGCTTTTAATATGACCCTGAAGGCCAGCGATTCAACATTAAAAATAAATGGTATGACCAAAGCAGAAGCCTCTCCTAAAGAAGGCGCACTGTATCTGAGTAATCTAAAAATAGAGACCGTTGCCACGTCAGGTTCTTTAAAAGAAAGTATCACTGTCAATCTTTCCGGCAGTGGGCGGATGAATATAAAAACACAGGATATGAACTTGAATATTCCGAACATGGGCATTAGCTGGCCAGGAACGGATATTAAAGGAAAAGCAAATATTGAAGGGAAATTTTCAGCCCCCTTTGGCAGCTTTAATGCTTCCTCATCATCGGTTAATCTGGATAGTCTTCTGGCAGGAATTAGAAAAGAAGATAAAAAAAACAAGGACAAACCTCTTCTGCCTGTAGACATGCTACGGTCACTTAATCTGGATGGCTCTCTTAGCATCGAAACACTGGTTCTTAATGAGCTGTCCATTAACAATGTACAAGCAAAAATAAATGCAAAAGACGGTGCCATAAATATTGCACCGCTCACAGCTGATTTTTATGAAGGCAAGGCAAATGCTGTTGTTTCAATAAACACCCGTTCTGCTGCACCTGTTCTTACACTTAAAAATGAAATAACAGGTATCGAAATTGGCGATGTTCTCAAAGCAAAAATGGGAGACAATTACATCACCGGAAAAGCAGATATCAGTTATGATCTGTCCGGTGTTGGTAATACGGTTACAGCTCTACAAAATGCGGCAAATGGTACCGTTAGTTTTAATTTCAGCGATGGTTATATTAATAAATGGCAACTTTCCAGTCTCATGAATCAGGCCATTGCCTTTTTTGAAAGCGGCGCAATTGAACAGAACGTTTCAGATAAAGTTTATTTCACAAACCTGAGTGGTACTTTTGCAGGAAATGAGGGTGTTTTTCTCAATGATGATTTGATTTTAACTGGTCCGAAAATGAATGCTCTTGGTTCAGGTGAAGTCAATCTGGCGGCTCAGACTGTCGATTACATTATTAAAATCGGGCTCGGTACTGAAACGAAAACCTCCGGTAAACGTCTTCCTATTCGTATGAATGGTTCTTTAACAAACCCCTCTTATTCTCTGGATACTCAAGCTCTGATTATTGATACGGCAAAGGATAAGCTAGAGAAAACACTGCTGAAAAAACTTGAAAACAAGGAGTCCACAGCTCCGGAAAATAAAGAGGCGGAACCATCTTCCCCGGATGAAGCTGCTAAAAAACTTATCGAAGGATTTTTAGGCGGACAGTAAATAAATGCTGGGCTGAAAACAAAAAATCAGGGAACAAAATATGATGTCTGCTCGTTTGTTTATTGAATAAACAGAATAGAGCACAAATACCATGACCAGCGTCAGCGAAGTTATAGAAGGCCTTCCCGGTAGACTAAAGGAAGGCAAAATCAGTGTCCATGATGTTATGGAAGAAATGAACGGGCGGTCTCTTTTACTGGTTATTCTGCTCCTGATCATCCCAAATCTGATTCCTTTTATCAATTCTCTGGGAATTACGCATATCACAGGTATTTTACTGCTTATATTTACGATACGCCTGATGGTCGGTATTCATCATCCATGGCTTCCCGAATGGCTTGGAAATATGAAGACGGATAAAAAACATATCCAGAAAATATCAGAAAAAGCCGCGCCATGGTTTAAAAGAATGGAACGAATTGTTCGTCCACGGATTTATAAAATGGCAGGAGAAAAGATACATTTTTTCTATGCCTTTCTGTTATTAATACTCACAATTATTATGCTTTTACCGCTCCCCTTTATAAATGTCATACCCGCGATAATTATGATGATTATAACCCTCGGGCTTATTCAGCAGGATGGCCTTGTTTCTGCCCTTGGCGCGATATTGGCGATCGCTTTACTGACCGGACTTATTTATGCAGTAACACTGGTCGGCAGTAGCATTTTTACGGAAAAAGACATTTTTTTTGATTACGAAACATATCCGGTTGTTCACTTCTAGAGTAAGAAAAAGCAATGCTAAAAAATTATAAAATGAAACCGATTCTGTTTATAACCACAATAGGGGTGCTATTTATAACCGCCTCTGGTGCAACCAATGCCACCACTCTTTCAAATGCGGTTTATTATGATTTCAACAAAATGGAAGAGACGCTGGTGATTGATGTCTCGGTCACGCAAACCGTTCAAAGTGCCCAAAACTTTATCAAGATCATGGGCAGTGAAGCTATTGGTTTTATGGCGGATAGTACCCTGAACGAAACTCAGAAAAAACAGAAATTCAAAGAATTGCTGGATGACAGGTTTGACATGGAAACCATTGGTCGTTTTGTTGCCGGAGCATACTGGAAAGTAATGACAAAAGAGCAACAAGACGAATATCAGAATCTGTTCAATAAACTCATTGTCTTAATTTATTCAAATCGCTTTTTGGAATATGAAGGACAAAAATTTATTGTTGATTCAGCAAAAAACTCAGGAGATTCGGATTTCATCGTACAATCCCATATTGTGCCCTTGTCAGGAGAAAATATTCCTATATCGTGGCACGTACGCTGGAAAAATGGCAATTACAATATTATTGATGTCAAAATCAAGGATGTCAGCATGGCCATATCTCAAAAATCGGAGTTTTCCAGTATCATTCAACGCGGTGGTGGTGACCCCGAAGTCTTACTCAAACATTTAAAAGAAAAAGTCGGGTGATGGAATGTTTCATATGAACATCCCAAAAACTCACGGAGACCCATTTTTTAAAAATAGCGGTTATGGGTTTAAAGAAAAAGCATTTTCTATTGAGACATTCAGGAGAACGCCTTAACCCGGTGTATGCGGACTGTTGATACTCGCAACAGTCTCCGGTTTTTGTGGGTTTGGAGAGGAAGGCGTACCCCCATCGGCAAGTGTTGTCGTCTGTTCCGGTTTTCCTCCACTGGCCTCATTCATGGCACTCACAAGCGGGGCATTTCCCTTCGGATCGTTTGTCACAACCTGTTGCGCGCCGCCGCCTGTGATGCCGGCAAGCATTGTTTTCATCTGTCCGTTGACACCCGTTAGAGAATCCATCATCCCCATGATTTCGGGCATTAACCCCATCAGAGATTGAAGGGCGCCTTGTAAAACATCGCCAAACCCGCCCATTTTTGCCAATAAAGGCTGCAAACCATTTTGAATTTTGTCCATCATCTCATTGAGTTCCAGCCCCTTATCCATTTTAGCAAAAAACGCGTCGGGATCGCTCGCCAGTTCTTTGGCATAGGTGCTGACCATCTGGGGGCTGTTTTCAAGTTTTTCGTTCAATTTACTAAAAAATGCGGGATCATTTTTTGCACGAGCCTCAATATTTTCCAGCATTGCCATGGATTTTTCAGGATCTCCCCCTTCACCCTCAAAAGCCATGCTCATCGCAGCCTGTAAATCAGGGTTTTTAGCGACATTCCCCATAAATTTTTCAAAATCAGGCGCTTTGGCAATGCTTGCGATGAGGTCTGCCTGTCTCTGTTCCAGAGAGGCGGGCGAACTTACAGCCGTGATTGTTTCAAGCTTTTCGGCCTTCTGATCGGCAGCGCCCGAAAATTCTTTTTTTAACGGTGATTCTGGTGAAGCAACGGATGCTGGCGCAACAACCGGAGAAACCGAAGGCTCTTTTATCGCTTTTTCTAGAATGGCGGGCAGATTTTCCGGCGACTGGATAACCTGATCTATATTCTTCGCCATGACTTCCGCCGGAAGCGCGGCAATACCTGCCCTGATAGTGTCATCAGCCAGAGACTTTTCAAAGCGGCCGGCAAATTCTTTATTAATGCCGATCGTTGTCTCTCCCACTCCAGGAATGCTTAATTTTTTAGTAAGTGCGGCCTCGAGTTTCTGTCCGGCAGGATCATCAGAGCCGCGATAGGGCGTTGCCTTAAAAAGCGCAATAATATTCGGATAATCTCCTAGCATATTCTTTTCTAATGCGTTCAGACTTTCCCATGTGGTTATATTTTCCGTCATATTTTATCCCTGCTTAATGAAAGACTGTTTTCCGCACCATAATAGGAATAATCCCGAAATCCTGCATCTGTTTGTTTTTCATATAAATCACATATAGTTT
>PFTR01000054.1 GCA_002789675.1 Alphaproteobacteria bacterium CG_4_9_14_3_um_filter_47_13
ATCCAGCGCGCCCAAATTATTCGCCTGGCCGCCAAAGGTGTTTTCAATCACGATATTGCCCTTCAATTAAGACTCTCCCGTCCTACTGTTCAGCTCTGGCGAGACCGTTTCTTGACTCTGCGTTTAGCTGGCCTCGAAAAGGATGCGCCGCGTCCTGGGCGACTCCCAAGAATCAGCCGGCAAAAAATGGCTTCCATTATCAACACGACGTTGCAAGAAAGACCTCAAGATGCGACGCATTGGAGTACTCGAAGCATGGCCAAAGCTCATGGCGTCAGCAACGCCACTGTTTCCCGTATTTGGAAAGAGCACAATCTCAAACCGCATTTAGTCAAGACTTTCAAACTCAGCCGCGACAAAAGATTTGTAGAAAAACTTCACGATGTGGTCGGGCTTTATTTGAATCCTCCGGACAAAGCTCTCGTTTTCTGTGTCGACGAGAAGAGCCAGATTCAGGCCCTCGACCGAACACAACCTTTGCTGCCATTGCGCCCCGGAATTCCTGCGCAGCAGACTCACGATTACACGCGACACGGCACAACAACTTTATTCGCGGCCTTAAACATGCTCGACGGTAAAGTCATCGGAGATTGTATGCCGCGACACAGACATCAGGAATTTATTCGTTTTTTACAAATTATCAATGTCAAAACACCACCCGAACTGGATCTGCATTTAATTGTCGACAATTACGGAACGCACAAGCATATTCGCGTTCAAAGATGGTTGAAGCGTCACCCGCGCTTTCATTTGCATTTTATTCCGACTTCCAGCTCGTGGGTCAACATGGTCGAGCGCTGGTTCAGGGAAATCACCGACAAACGGATTCGCCGCGGCTCATTCAAAAGCGTTCCGGATTTAATCAAAGCTATTATGCAATACATTGAAACAAACAATCAAAATCCGCATATTTTTACTTGGACTGCTACAGTCGAACGAATTATGACAAAGATCGCCAAATGTAAAGAAGCGTTGGTAACACTACACTAGATAGAAAGCGGGTATGGTGGTATTAGCTGCCCAAAGGCATTTTTTTGAATGCTTGAGCTGAGAAGGAGAAAATCGTTTACCGCAACCGGCGGTTCGTGTCGCAATCGGAGCTCAACAGCTGCCTGCGCAGACACCCCTCTTGTCAGCGCTGATTTTTCGTGGCTTTTAGGACCGTTATCCCGCAACTATGCGCGCCTGGGAAGTTCTCAAATAGCTCATACACACGATCCACCACATTCAGTATCTTGCAATAATATTTGCGGCCGGTCGTTATCATCTTCCCCCATACATACATAAACCGATGCCGCAACGTCTTCAGCGTCCACGTCCGCGCTTCCGCGCCCAAATAAAACAGCTTCAATATCTGCGCCATGTTATATGCCAATACGTTCAGCAAAAAATACCCTCTGCTTAACTCAAAATCATTGCTCGGCGTATACCGAATATTACATCCCTATTTGAGCTCTTTATGGTAATTCTCGCTGTTCATTCGCCCATTGTGTATATCCAGCCATGCCGCCACGCCTATCTTTAGGTCATTCGCCGCGATCGCGTGATAGCCGTACTCCTGCCCGAATAAATCCCGCTCACCT
>PFTR01000104.1:0-212 GCA_002789675.1 Alphaproteobacteria bacterium CG_4_9_14_3_um_filter_47_13
ACGGGATTCCACCTTAAAAACGCCGCCAACCTGTCCAACAAAGTAGGACCACCTCTCTATTCCGATCAGTTCTGGCGGATGCTTGGATATAAACCCGATGAATTCGAGAATTCCTATGATAGTTATAAAAGTTTAATTCATCCGGACGATCTGAATCGTGTGGAAGAACAAACGCAAAGCTATCTTGATGGTATTGTTTCCGAATATTCCAT
>PFTR01000104.1:221-26654 GCA_002789675.1 Alphaproteobacteria bacterium CG_4_9_14_3_um_filter_47_13
GATGCGGCATAATTCAGGCCAATGGGGATGGGTTAATGCTCGTGGTAAGGCTGTTTACGATAAAAATGGAAAGCCACAGCGTATGGTTGGCGCTCATATGGACATCAATCATATCAAAGCTTACGAAGAAAAACTCAAAGAAGCAAAAGAGAAGGCGGAAGCTGCCAATCAGGCCAAGACTGATTTTCTGGCTCATATGAGCCATGAAATCAGAACGCCGCTAACAGCGATCAGTGGTATTGCCGAGATTTTGGAAAAAAATATTCATATTTTCGAGCCGCGACAGCAAAAACTTGTCAAAACATTAAGGAGCAGCACAGAATCCTTGACCGATCTTGTGAATGATATTCTGGATTTTTCAAAGATCGAAAGCGGTCAGGTTGATCTGGAAAAAGAATCTTTTGCTCTCGAAAAACTCTTTGATCAGGTCATCAGTATTGTCACAGTAAAAGCGAATGAAAAAGGACTGGATTTCAATTTTGATTTTGATGCTGTAAGGAAGATTCAATTTATTGGTGATAAGGTTCGGATACGCCAGATCCTGATAAACCTTATAGGGAATGCGGTTAAGTTCACTGAATCGGGGTATGTTCATGTAAAGGCTTATGAGGTGAAATGGCAATCCAATTCCGGTTTGCGTATTGATATCGAGGATACCGGCATTGGTATTGCGCAAGAAAATATGGAGCTTATTTTTGACCGGTTTAAACAGGCAGATTCCTCCGTGTCCCGTAAATTTGGTGGTTCCGGTTTGGGGCTACCTATTTCCCTTAGTCTGGCGCGGCTTATGAAAGGGGATATTCTCGTGAATAGTGAATTGGGTGCAGGCTCGACATTCAGTCTGATTATCCCACTCCATGAATCGGTTTCAGAGCGAGAGGCTTTGAAAGATAAAGAAATTATGTCGCAGAATAAAAAGAAAAAAGAGCGGCAAACTGTAGACGAAAATAATAAAGTTCTTCTGGTGGAGGATTACGAAGGGAATGTTGTCATGCTGAGCTATATTCTCGAAAGTATGGAATGTGTATTTGATATTGCACGTACAGGGGTTGAAGCTTTAAATTACTATAAAAAAGGTCATTACGATCTTATTTTGATGGATATCCAGATGCCGGAGATGGATGGTTTGACCGCAGCACGTGAAATTCGTAAATACGAAGCGGAAAACAAGCGTATGCAAACCCCGATTATTGGTATGACCGCGCATGCAACAGCTGGCGACAAAGATAAATGTCTTGAAGCCGGGATGAATGCCTATTTGCCAAAACCCATTATTGAAGCTGATCTGGAATTCCAGATTCTCAAGTTTCTGAAGGAGACGCAAAAGGCAGCATAAGAGTGACTATGTCTTACATTTTTTTCATATTGAGAAGCTGGTTTGCCTTGATTTTAGGAGATTTACCACCCCCGCCCTGACGCTGGTCTCCCAGCTTGTCCCGGCTGTGGAAATGAAGGTCTATCAGATCCTCGATATCCGGTATAGTGTCTGTCTGTAATTCCTGAATGACGGCACCGAAGAATTTACAGGATTTTTCCTGCCATCTGCCGATCTCTTTCACTTCGGGCTCGTCCTGTAATTTGATGTCGGTCAGCTCCCATTCTCCTGCGGTGCCTACGGCGTTTGCCTTGATCCAGAAGCATTGCACCATTGATGCTTTGCCTTCCGGCGGTGTGTCATACATCATCTGGATTTCCGCCTCGAGTTCCTGACCATCGGCATCCATACGGACTTCTGCGTTGCATGTCCGGCCACTGTCGCCATCATAATAAGAAAGAGGGTAGGCATCATACGCGCCAAGTTCGTAGCCAACACCGAGTTTATCCATTAATTCTTTTTTCAAGACCCGCATAATAAATTCTATCCTGTTTTATAAATAGCCATAAAATGGTTACGAGATTTTTTCAGCATTCAAGTTCAGTCGGCGCTAAATTTTGACCTACGAATGTTACTATACGCTTCGTTTCGTTAGCCGCATATGAGTGCTGATAACTCTATATTTTATATATACATTATTTATAATTTATAAGGAAGGTAAAAAATGAAGGCTACAAAAGCTTTCCTTGATTCGGAGAGGGGCTTGCTGTTCTGTCGCCTTTGCCTGGTTTTTCGATTACAGCATCAACTTTTTCGTTATTCCTGAATGTAAGCTGTATATTCTGGCCTGCATATGTTTGTGCCGCTTCTGTAACAGGGATGCCGTTTTTATCGCGGACAACAACATAGCCGCGATTTAAAATACTTTTGAAAGACAGGCTTTCCAGCATGCGTCCGTAGGCCTGCAATTCTTTGAATCTGTCTTTAAACAGTGTGCCCTCTAGTGCTGCGAGCCGCTCGGTGTGGTAAGCAAGTGTTTTATTTTTATTTTCGATCAAAGCGGCAGGATGGCGGAGCATGGCTCCCAGCTCTGCTGTGCGTGCCTGTTTTCGGGTCAGGGCTGCCTGAAAAGAATGGACAATTTTATGGCTTGAATGATCCAGCGCCTGAATCTTGATTTCAAGCAGTCTTTTGGGTTCACCAAGCCGGGCGGCAATGTGATTGAGTTTGTCATCATTGGTCCGGATCAGGCGACTGGCGCAGCTTGTCAAGCGCTGCTCGTTTTCCAGAATTTGTGCGTGCAGGTCAATCCTGCGCGGTACAGCAAGTTCGGCGGCGCCTGTCGGGGTCGGGGCGCGTAAATCGGCGGCGTAGTCTAGCAAGGTCGTATCTGTTTCATGGCCAATTGCTGAAATAAGAGGAATGGCGCTTTCTGCTGCGGCGCGGACAACGATCTCTTCGTTAAAAGCCATAAGATCTTCAAGGCTGCCGCCGCCACGCGCTACAATAATCAAGTCAGGACGCAAATGTGGGGGCAGGGAATTCAGTCCGGTAATGGCTGCTGCCACCTGTTCGGCTGCGCCTGTCCCCTGAACCGGAACAGGCCAGAGCAGAACAGGACGCGGAAAACGGTCGTTCAGGCGGTGCATGATATCACGGAAAACCGCGCCGGTCTGGGATGTCACAACTCCGATACGTTGCGGGAGAAAGGGCAGTTTTTTCTTTTGTTCCGGAGAAAAAAGTCCTTCGGCTGCCAGTCTTTTTTTCCGCTCCTCAAGCATTTTAAGGAGCGCACCTTCCCCGGCAAGCTCCATAGAGTCAATAATCATCTGATAGTTCGATCTTGCCGGGTATGTTGAAATACGTCCTGTGCATATAACCTCAAGCCCTTCTTCAGGTGTGAGGGATAATTGCGCGACTGTGCCTTTCCAGCACACAACATTGATGACAGCACTGTCATCCTTAAGATCGGAATACATATGGCCGGAGGTATGAATTTTGACCCGTGAAAGCTCGCCGCGAATGCGAACGCGCCCATAAGTATCCTCGATTGTTTTCTTTAGCGAAAAAGCCAGTTCGGAAACCGACATCTCCGGTACATTGGAACGGGTGTTCTGTGTTGAATCTGCTAAGGTCAATTGATGCGTCCTTGCCAGTCTGTTTATTGTTATGATAGGTAAAGCCTGTCAAAAGGATTATATCAAGGGGAACAAACAATGGACACAGAGAAAAAAATGCGGGTTGGTGTGTGGACAGCAGGGGCGCTATTGTCATATGACCATTAGAAAAGCCCGTGACGATGCTTCGGCAGGATTACTTCCGGCGACATTGGTGAGGGGATATAGGGGCTATCGTTGTAAGGGCGCTTCGGATAAACCTGCTCCATAATATTTAAAACCGTCTTTGGCCGGACTCTCTTCTCCCTTGTCGGTAAAGAATAGAAAATTCTTTTATTCTAGATAGTTATAGTCAATATCCCAAATCGTTCCCTTGTGATTTTATGGTTTCAATTGGTTATAATCTGCTCTATGATGGCGGCAATATTGTAATACAGGCAGGAAATAATTCATGGCAGACGAACTTATTCACGAAATCAAGGACGCCATCGCACAGGATCGTCTTGAAAGATTCTGGAAAGAGTATGGCTCCTATATTATTGCAGCGGCTGTTCTTACGATCATGTTGACGGCTCTTCTTACAGGCTGGCGCAGCTGGAATACAAAAATCAATATAACCCAGACAGATGCTATTATTGAGGCGCTGGATGATACGGACAAAACGGCGGCGCTGGAAAGTATCAAGGATGATATGCGCCCGGGTCGTCGTGTTATTGCCGAATTGACAGCGGCTGGTCTTTTGCTTGAAGCGGATCAAAAAGAAGACGCCTTGCAACATTATCAAACGGTTGCCGCTGACCGTAAGGTCGATCCTGTTTTTCGGGATCTGGCACTTTTAATGGCGGTACGGCTTGAAGGAGACAGGGAACAGAGCACGCCAGCTGATGCGCGTAACTTGCTGGAGAAATTACAACCGCTCTGGAGTGATTCAAGCAACCCATGGCAATATCAGGCTCATTTGCAGGCGGCGATGATCCTTGCCCATGATTTTAAAGATTATGCGCAGGCGCGTGACCATCTGGCCGTGATTATGACGGCAGAAACTGTACCGCCGACCCTGACCCAGCGGGCGCAGGCGCTGGATCATGTTTATAATCTTAAAATGGCAGCGTCTTCCTTACCGAATGATGATACGACAAAAGAGGATTCAAAAGAATGAGATATCTCCGGAATCTGGTAATGATGTGTTTTGTGCTGTCCATTTTAACCGGGTGTTCAACGATGGAATCCCTGTTCGGCGATGAAAAGGATAAACCTCTGGAAGGAGAGCGCATTTCTATTCTGGAATTGCAGAAAAACCTTGAACCAGATAGCGCGGCGCTGGAGGGGCAGGGTTTTATTGCTCCTGCGCCATGGCGGAATGAATTCTGGCCCCAGGCAGGCGGTTATCCTAATCATGCGATGCAAAATCTGGCTTTAAATGAGGGGACGTTGCAGCTTGCATGGAAAGCAAAAATTGGCAAAGGTTCAACCAGGCAGCTTCCTTTAACGGCGCAGCCTATTGTGGTGGATGGTCGGGTTTTCACGCTTGATACGGATTTTCGTTTATCTTCTTTTGATGTCGCGAATGGCAAGCGTCTCTGGCAGATTGATGTCAGTGATCCTGATGAGGATGATCCTGTCATCAGCGGCGGTGTTTCCTATTCACGCGGAAATCTCTATGTCACAAACGGCTATGACGAATTGTTGATTGTGACGCCCGCAACAGGCGATATTGTCAAACGCATTCACTTGCCGGCGCCATCACGTGCGGCGCCGACCATCATGGACATCCGGATGTTTGTCATTACACTTGATAACCGCCTGATTGCGATGGATAGTGAAAACGGGCAGGTTCTCTGGGAGTATGCCGGTATTTCTGAAAACTCGGGTCTGATTGGCGCGGCGAGTCCCGCCGCCAGTCGCGAGATTGTAATTCCGGCGTTTTCTTCGGGTGAAATATTTGCTTTGTTGGTTGAAAATGGTTCGGTTGCATGGTCTGAAAACCTGTCTTCCTTTAGACGCACGGGCGGTCTGTCCGGCATTTCCGATATTCGCGGTTTACCGGTGATTGATAAAGGGCTGGTGATTGCCATTAGCTTTGGCGGGCGGATCATGGCCATTGACGAACGTACCGGAACCCGCATTTGGCAGCGGGAAATAGGAGGCACAGAAACACCGTGGGTTGCCGGAAATCATATGTTTGTGATTTCAAGTGAGGGGGAGCTGGTTGCGCTGGGTCGTGATAACGGTGTTATTCGCTGGGTGACGCAATTGCCGCGTTATAAGGATGCCAAGGATCGCAAGGGAACCATTTTCTGGACAGGTCCTGTTTTGGCCGGGGAGCGCCTGATTGTGGTGAGTTCGGATGGCCGGATGGCCGAAATTGATCCCACAGATGGAAAAGTGATCCGCAAGCAGGAAATTGATGCGCCGATCCGCATCAGTCCGATTGTTGCAGGGGGAACCTTATATCTTCTGGGCGAAGACGGCACATTAATGGCATTCAGGTAGATCCAATGTTTACACTCGCTATTGTCGGTCGTCCGAATGTCGGTAAATCAACATTATTTAATCGTTTTGCCGGGAAACAGCTTGCCATTGTTGATGACACGCCGGGTGTAACCCGCGACTGGCGCGAAGCCGAAGGGGTCTTCTTTGACCAGACCATTCGCATCATTGATACCGCCGGTCTTGAGGAAAGTTTTGATGATTCAATTCGGGGTCGAATGCGCAAACAAACCGAGGCCGCCCTTAAGCAGGCCGATGTCATTCTCTTTCTTGTGGATGGGCGCAGTGGTATTACGCCGCTTGATAAACATTTTGCCGGATGGCTGCGAAAACAGAATCTTCCGGTTATTCTGGGCGTTAATAAATGCGAAAATGATAAAATTACACAATCCTGTAATGCCGAAGCCTATGGTCTGGGACTGGGTGAACCCGTGGCGATTTCTGCTGCGCACGGGTTGGGGATTGAAAATATTTACTATCTTCTCAAACCGCATTTTCCGCTGGAAGAGGATATGATAAGTGAAGAGGATGATCCTGATCTTTTCTCCGAAGACTCTCTGGACGCGCTGGAAAATAATCCCGATTTTGATTTTGCCACGATTGCTGAGGAAATTGATGTTCGCAAGCCGGTGAAAATTGCCATTGTTGGCCGCCCCAATGTTGGAAAATCAACGCTGGTGAATACGCTGGTCGGGGAAGAGCGCGTTATGACAGGGCCGGAGGCGGGGATTACCCGTGATGCCATTGCGATTGACTGGGTTTACAAGGATCGGAAATTTAAACTGGTGGATACAGCGGGTTTACGCCGGAAAGCCAAAGTCATGGATAAGATCGAGAAAATGTCCGCCGAGGATTCAAAGCGTGCGATCCGTCTGGCACAGGTCATTATTCTTGTACTGGATAGCAATGCGATCCTTGATAAACAGGATTTGCAGATTGCCGAACATGTTATTGAAGAAGGGCGGGCGCTGGTGATTGCCGTTAATAAATGGGATGCGGTAGAAAACCGCGAAGAAGCACTGGAAAAACTCCAGTACAAACTGGAAACCTCCTTTGCGCAGGTCAGGGATATCCCGACCGTTACTATTTCTGCCCTGAAAAACAGAAATATTGATAAATTGATGGATGCGGCTCTTGATATTTATGAAGTCTGGAACCGCCGCGTCTCTACCGCGCCGATGAATCGCTGGCTGGCTTCTATGGAAAGCCAGCATCCGGCACCTCTGGTGCAGGGTAGACCCAACCGCTTGAAATATATTACACAAATCAAAAACAGACCCCCGACATTTGCGCTCTGGGTCTCCCGTCCGAAAGAAATTCCAGCCGCTTATAAACGCTATATTATCAATAATATTCGCAAGGATTTTGATCTCCCGGGCGTTGCTGTCCGGCTTCTGGTACGTGCCAGTAAAAATCCCTATTCAAAATAATATAAATCGGGAGACATTCAGTTCAAAAGTTTTTGCTCTAAAGAGTGGGTTTTAACCATAAGATTTATTTTGATTCTCCTGAAAGATTGTGTGCCAAACTTTATATCAAGTTCAAAAATATAAACGGGATGGAGAGAATTCCTCCGCAACCATGGCAGACTCTTCGTCTGTGTACAGGTTACTCCTTGCAGAGTAGGAGCGGCGACGGAGGAACTCTTCGCCGCTTTTTCTGTGTGTTTTTAAAGAAAAATCTTTTATCCCTGCTTTCCCCTGTCTCTCTGTCATCTCTGCTTGTAAGACTGAATATCTTGCGGTTTAATGGTCGGGCTATTTGATCGATTTTTATATTTTCATACAAAGGAGGGACTTATGGTTCTGGCAACGAATCTCGGATTTCCACGTTTTGGCGCAGGGCGCGAACTGAAAAAGGCAACAGAAAGCTACTGGAAGGGCACACTTTCCCTGAATGATCTGTTCAAAACGGCAAAAGAGCTGCGGTTGCGCCACTGGAGTATGCAGAAGGATGCCGGAATTAATCATATTCCTTCCAATGATTTTTCTTTGTATGACCAAATTCTTGATATGTGCTGTCTTCTGGGATGTGTGCCGGAACGCTATGGCTGGTCAGGCGGCACTGTTGATATCGAGACTTATTTTGCAATGGCGCGGGGCAGTAAAAAAGCGCCCGCCATGGAAATGACAAAATGGTTTGATACCAATTATCATTATATCGTTCCGGAATTTTATAAAGGCCAGACATTTAATCTCGCCAGTACGAAAATCTTTGACGAATTTGAGGAGGCGAAGGCCGCAGGAATTGAAACACGCCCCGTTCTGATTGGCCCCATCACATTTCTTGCCCTTGGCAAAATGAAAGATGAAGGCCTTGAATATCAGGATTTGGTAAAAAAACTGATCCCTGTTTACGCGCAGATTTTGCAGAAACTTCAGAAAGCCGGCGCAACATGGGTACAGATTGATGAGCCTTATCTTGCCATGGATATTTGTGAGGGCACAAAAGAGGGTTACAAAGCGGCTTATAAAGAACTGGCAAAAGCTGCGCCGGGACTGAATATTCTTGCAACAACCTATTTTGAAGGGCTGCGTGATAATCTTGATCTGGCGCTCTCGCTTCCTGTGCAGGCGCTTCATCTTGATTTACGCCGTGCGCCGGAGCAACTGGACATCGTTCTGGCCAAAATTCCGAAAGGCATGATGTTGTCTTTGGGCGTGGTTGATGGCCGCAATATCTGGAAAAATGATTTGTCCGCATCTCTGGCCATGATTGAAAAAGCCGTGGCTAAACTTGGTACAGACCGGGTGATGGTCGCGCCATCCTGCTCGCTGCTGCACAGTCCGATTGACCTTGATCTTGAAACCGCGATGGATCCGCAGATTAAAAGCTGGATGGCCTTTGCTGCACAAAAACTTGCCGAGATTGCTGTTCTTGCTAAAGGCGCGGAAAAGGGGCGTGATGCGATTCAAAATGAATTAACGCAGAGTGATAAAATCGTACAGGATCGTAAAATATCAGACCGGATTCACAATAAAATAGTGCAGGATCGTCTTGCCGCTGTGACACCGGAAATGGCCAGACGTAAAAATGCGTTTCCGTTGCGGCAGCAGGCGCAGCGTGCCAGATATCATCTGCCGACATTTCCGACAACATCCATCGGGTCTTTTCCGCAAACGCCGGAAATCCGTAAAGCCCGCGCCGCTTTTAAAAAGGGTGATCTTGACAGGAATTCCTATGAAGAGGCCATGAAAAAAGAAATTGCGTATGTGGTGCAATATCAGGAAAAAATCGGTATGGATGTCCTTGTTCATGGCGAGGCCGAGCGTAATGATATGGTTGAATATTTTGGCGAGCAGCTTGACGGTTATGTTTTCAGCCAGCATGGGTGGGTGCAGTCTTATGGCAGCCGTGGTGTGAAGCCACCGATTATCTTTGGTGATGTTTCGCGCCCCCGTGCCATGACAGTGAAATGGTCGACTTATGCTCAAAGTCTGACTCAAAAGCCAATGAAAGGAATGTTGACGGGCCCGATTACGATTTTATTCTGGTCGTTTAAACGGGATGATGTATCTTACGAAACAAGCTGTAAGCAAATAGCTCTAGCGCTGCGGGATGAGGTTGCTGATCTGGAAAAAGCAGGCATTACAATTATCCAGATGGATGAGCCGGCGATTCGCGAAGGCTTGCCGTTACGCCGTGCGGATTGGGATTTATATCTCCGGTGGGCGGTCGAGAGTTTCCGTCTTTCCGTTTGTTGCGTGGAGGATACAACGCAAATTCATACCCATATGTGCTACTCCGAGTTCAATGATATCATTGAATCTGTTGGAGCCCTGGATGCAGATGTGATTTCAATTGAAACCAGCCGTTCCCAGATGGAATTGCTGGATGCGTTTGTTGCCTATAAATATCCCAATGAAATAGGACCCGGTGTTTATGATATCCACAGTCCACGTATTCCGGATACGGCAGAGATGGTTGATCTTCTGGTAAAAGCCAAAAAAGTTCTGGATCCTGATCTTATCTGGGTAAATCCTGATTGCGGGTTGAAAACACGCGGCTGGGCAGAAGTGGAGCCGGCGCTTAAAAACATGGTGGATGCGGCACGAACAATGCGTGAAAAGCAGAAAAAAGCCGCCGCGTAATATGATTTTGTCGTTTCTGTTTTTCTCATCTCTTATTAAACGGATAAAATTCTGATAAAATATAAATATCCCCCTTTCGGGGGATATTTTTTACAAAAAGTAAAATTTCTTAAAAACAGGAGAGAGTTAAGAAAAATTTAATAAAATTTTATCTTTATCCCTGTAGTATAATAAAGACGAAGACTCTATTTGGAAGGTATTGGCAAGGTGTGGACGATCCAGAGCGTCAAGGCGAAAGATATTGCAAAATATGCGTTATTGCCGGGGATTATTCCCCGTCTTAATGCTTTTGTTGAATCCGGCTTTGGCTGGCTGGCGTTTACAATGGCGATTGTTTATAGCAGTGTTCGCTTGTTACCGTATGGGCACCCTTATCTAAATCCGCAGAATATGGGGAAATTCGGGATTCGTCATGTCATTACTGAGGCGGTGAATAATCTGACGATTAAAAAAGAAAATATTGACCAGATTATTATCTTTTTTACATTATTACTGGGCTTTATTCTTCTTGTTTTACAGTTTCTAGCGATTATTGTCGGCTTTTTTATCAAGCCTGCCGCCGCTTTGTCAGTCTTTGCCGGAATGTTTACTACGCCGAATTGCACGACATTAGGGCAAAATGCCCAGTGTACCGATATTGCTTTTATGCTTCTGGATAAGGTTTTTGGTGTTCCACGTGTATTTAATTCTGCATTTGCGCCTGCCGGTACGGCATTTGGCGATATTCCCGTTATGAATCGTGCTTTACAAGAGTTATTCCAATATTACAGTTATGCCATTCTGATTGTCGGTATTGTGATTCTTCTCTACTATGTCATTGTTATTGTTGGGGAGACGGCGCAGAGCGGCACACCTTTTGGCCGACGTTTTAATCATATTTACGCGCCACTGCGTTTGGTGATTGCTGTGGGGTTTCTGGTTCCGCTGAATTATGGTCTGAATTCCGCCCAGTATATTACTTTGTATGCGGCCAAATTTGGATCGGGATTTGCCACAAATGGCTGGATTATTTTCAATAATGCCCTTGCCGCCGCCGATACACCGATCGGAACGCATCAGGAAAGTCTGATTGCCCGTCCACAAATGGCGGATCTTACGCATATTGTGGCATTTATGTCGATTGTAAAAACCTGCTACCGCGCTTATCAGAACCTTTATAGCGCCCCGCCTAATAATATTGTGATTAGTCCCTGGCTGGCAAAAAATCATCCTAGCCCCTTTCTTGAGGCAGCCTTATTATCGACTTATCAGGACGCACTCGCTTTCTATGACAATAAGGATGTTAAGATTACATTCGGCATGCATTATCCCATTGCAACCAATAAAAACTTTGCCGGAAATGTCCGTCCTTATTGCGGCCAGATCACCATTCATACCAATGTCGGCGGCATTGATGCCTCGGGCGCACCACCTGTAGACCAAAGGCTGGGGCCGTGGCTTATTCAGAAAGCCTATTTTGATCTGATTAACCAGCTCTGGACAGATACAAATC
Source organism: Alphaproteobacteria bacterium CG_4_9_14_3_um_filter_47_13 (assembly GCA_002789675.1). Lineage (GTDB taxonomy): Bacteria > Pseudomonadota > Alphaproteobacteria > Micavibrionales > Micavibrionaceae > UM-FILTER-47-13. The sequence continues at coordinate 11,727 of PFTR01000104.1, forward strand.
TTGTTGATTTTGGAGATCGTGTGTCCGCCACTCATACCGGCATTCCCGATGATCCCTGTTCTGTCGGGGCAAGCCTTCCCGGTGCCTGCCCTCCTTCCCTGCCCCCTGCGGACTGGAAGCAAACCGCTGTGGCGGCGGCAAAGGCGCTTTATGATGTACGGGTTATGGATGCGTATAACCAGATGGTTTCACTGGGCGGCGCGTTTTATGATATTCCGCCGGAATTGCTCAATCGTGGCTGGGGCGGGGCGGCAATCTGGTATAATCACATTGCCGAATGGAACGGGGCGCTTTTTACTGCGGCCATTAATTCACCTACGCCTTCCTTGATGCCTGAAGTGATGAAAAAAATCGAGGAAGAACGACGATCGCACAATCAGGCTTCTGATATGGAGAATCGTTACGACCCCACGATTCAGGGGACAAAGGCCATTTCCAATGTTGATGGAAATCTGGACATGCAGATCGCAATGGCCTTGAATGATGCTTACAAATACTGGCAGACAGATGGCAAGGGTTTGCCCAGTGATATGCAATCCAGCGGGAACGTATTTTTTGATCTGCTGAATGCGGTTTTTGGTATTGGCGGTTTGTTTACCATGCGAACCAATGATGATGTCCATCCTCTGGCGCAGCTTTCTGCTTTGGGGAAAAGCATTATTGAAAGTTCGATCCGTAACCTGATGACAGCTCTGGTTTTTTCGGCAGGGGGCGGGATGGGGGAAATTATCGGGACGCATCTGGGCGCGGCGATGAACTCTATCAGCTCTATGTTTGTCGCGTTCACGAGTATTGGCCTGACAATCGGATTCATTCTTTATTATGTGCTTCCCTTTCTTCCCTTTATGTATTTTTTCTTTGCCGTGGGTGGCTGGGTCAAGACGATTTTTGAAGCAATGGTTGGTGTCCCTTTATGGGCGCTGGCGCATTTACGGATTGACGGGAACGGTTTGCCCGGTGATGCGGCCTCGAATGGTTATTTTCTGATTTTTGAAATTTTTGTCCGGCCTATTCTCACAGTATTCGGTCTTATTGCCGCGATGGCTATTTTTGCGGCAATGGCACGAACTCTGAACGGGATTTTTGATCTGGTCATCGAGAATCTGACCGGATTTGATTGTACGGATTGTAATACGGCAACAATTATCGGGATCGAGTATAAGCGCAATGTGATTGACGAGTTTTTCTTCACAATTATTTATACGATACTGGTTTATATGCTCGCAACATCCTCGTTCAAGATGATTGATCAGATACCCAATAATATTCTGCGCTGGATGGGTGCCGGTGTCCAGACATTCAGTGGTCAGGGTGATGATCCCGCGAGTGGTATGGTTCAGTATGCCGCCTTTGGTGGTGCGCAGATGGCGGGGCAAATATCAAACGCCTTGCAGCAGGGCGCGAGAACAGCGGGTCAGGGTCTGGGGTTACCGTTTGGACTTATGGCGGGTAGAAATGCCGCGACAAAACTTGCTGAAAGTGGCAGCGGTGCTGGAGCGGCTGCAAGTATTTCAAAAACAACATTGCCAATGAAAAAATAAAAAAAGATGGAGAGCGGGGCTAAAAAAAAAGAGATTACGAAAGGAGTTATCCGGTATGTGCTGACTCCGCAAATTGTGCCGCGTATAAAAAATCTTTTTTTCTCCGGTTTTTCTCACGTTGCTTTTTTCATGGCACAGATTTATCGCGGTGCACGCCTTCTGCCATCGGGGCATCCTTATCTTAATCCTGCGAATGTTGGTTTGTATGGTATTCGTCACGTTATTGTCGAGGCGGGCAGTAATCTTGTCATGAGCCGGAAAAATATTGACCAGATCATCATTTATATAATGATGATCATAGGGATGGTCATTCTTTTTGCGCAAATATGTATGTTGATGTTGGCTGTTTCCGTGCAATCGGCAAAGGCGTGGACTGTTAATCTGGGCGGGCCGGTGCCGTCCACTTTTGCGGCCTATTATCTTTTACCGGATGCCACCCATGATGTGGCTTTCGTGATGCTTGACCGGGTCTTTGGTGTTCCCGGTCTTTTTACCGATTCCGGAGGAGGAGCAACGTGTGTTGTGCAGGGGATCCCCTGCTTTGATATCGGGCAGTCATCACGGGAAATAACGCCGGATCTAACAATTTATACAAATTATGACAGAACTGCAACGCTAGGCGGGTATGTATGGCCGTGGGGTTTCCATCGTGCTTTGCAGGATATGTTTGCCGCTTATAGTATGGGGATGATCGTTGTTGCGACATTTATCATTATGTATTTTGTCATTGCTGTTGTTGCCGAGACGGCGCAAAGCGGGACTCCTTTTGGCCGTCGTTTTAATCATGTCTGGGCACCCTTGCGAATTGTGGCTGCTGTTGGCTTGTTAATTCCGATGACAAATGGACTGAATTCAGCACAATATATTTTATTATATGCGGCAAAATTCGGCTCGGGTCTGGCAAGTAATGGCTGGGTTTTATTTAACAATGCCGCGATTTCCGGTACAGATACGTTACTGGGGACAACGGATACGCTGGTGGCATTGCCAAGCGCGCCTCCCGTGAATACGCTGATTGAATTTGCTACAATTCTGGCAACCTGCAAAGTTGCGTATGAACGGATGTATCATGATCGGGATGATAGAGATCAGGCAGATATTCAGGCTTGGCTTGTCAATCCACAAAAATCTGCTGATCCGCTTGATTTTGCGACAACGCCTTTTCTCGCTGCTGTCGATTTTTTTGATAAGGGCGATATTACCGTCCGTTTTGGTGAAAAAAGGGGGCAGGCTGATCCCAATAAGGATTATCAGACCAATGACGGCGGGGTTTCCGCTTTATGTGGTGAGGTTATACTGCAAATGACAAGTCCGCCCGAAGATATCTCTGCCGCAAACCAGCAGGATCCGGGTGCCAGCTATATTCTGACATGGTATTATACTTTATTACAGCAACTGTGGGCGGATGCCAGAGGTGGTTTTATTTCCTGTCCTTATATATCCAGTACGGCTACTCCGACGCTCGGATTGATGCAACAGGGCTGTATCGGGTATAATGTTTCCAACCGTTATCTTCCTATTGCGAATGATCCGAATGCACCTTTACCGGATGCCGCTGTTCTGGATGCCATTCGCAAGAGCTATCAGCAGGTTGTAATTGATATTATTGCAGAGGGTGTGCTGCGCCAGCAGAACTCTACGGAATGGCTGGAACAATTGACCGCGCTTGGCTGGGGCGGGGCGGCGATCTGGTATAATAAAGTTGCGCAAATGAATGGTTCTTTAATCGGGGCGGCTTATAATTTACCAACCATCAAGAAATACCCTGAAGTCATGGAATATATCAGAAAAACAAAAGCCGCTGCAGATAAAGATACGCCCGGTACTTCCCGGCATCAGGTTTACCAAAGCACAGATACTCCGGTTGTTTTCCGTGACGAAGAAGAAAAGCAGATTGCCGAGGCTTTGAATCACGCCCAGAGATTATGGAAGGATCATTATTTTGAGCAAAAGAAAGGCGGTAATATCTGGATTGATGTTGTCAATGCCATCTTCGGTACAAATGGTCTTTTCGATATGCAAAAAAATGCCGACCAGCGCGTTCACCCTCTGGCGCAGCTTTCGGCAATTGGCCGCTCAATTATTGATACGGCCATCAGAAATCTCGGGTTTTCGGCGGCGGCAGGTCTTGGCGGCGGTATTATCAATATGTTCGGCGAGCATATGGTCGGGCAGGTTGCCATGGTGGCCAGCGGGTTTCTTTCACAAATTGCGATTACCGGCCTGACGATAGGATTTGTGCTATTTTATATTATTCCGCTTTTGCCCTTTATTTACTTTTTCTTCGCGTTAGGTAGTTGGATCAAAGGGATTTTCGAGGCGATGGTTGGTGTCCCTTTGTGGGCGCTTGCCCATATCCGTATTGATGGCAATGGTCTTCCGGGAGATGCGGCACTGGGCGGCTATCAATTGATTCTTGAAATATTTCTAAGACCGATTCTGATTTTATTCGGATTTCTGGCAAGCATTACAATTTTCTCGGCACAGGTCCAGATTCTTCATGAGATCTGGCCTTTGGTTGTCTCTAATTCCAGTGGCTTTGATGTGGATGCCGCAACGAGCGGTGTCTATGATCCCCATCAGACAGGCGGGATCAGTTTTCTTCGCGGCGCCATCGATAAATTTTTCTTTACTGTGATTTATGCCATCGTGGTTTATATGCTGGGCATGTCGGCTTTTAAGATGATTGATCTGGTTCCAAACCACATTCTGCGCTGGATTGGTGCCAATATTTCAAGCTTTGGAGATCAGAGTGGCGACCCGGCAGAAAATCTTGTCCGTAACAGCACGATTGGCGCCAATATGGTCACAGGCCCTATGGGCGGCGCCATCAGTAATCTGAAAGGTGCTGCCAGCAGCGGCGGCAAGGCTCTTGGTGAATTAACGGCCCCTAAAGGCTAGAGGATGATGATAGAAACAAAAAAAATTCTGAAATATACTCTGACCCCGCAGCTTATGCCGCGTCTGTCAGTTCTGTTTTATTCGGGATTTACATATGTTTCCTTTTTCATGGCGCAAACCTATCGCGCCGTTCAGCTTCTACCGGACGGGCATCCTTATCTTCATCCTTCCAACAGGGGGCGTTTTGGCGTACGTCATGTAATTGCCGAAGCCGGAAATAATCTTGTTTTTAAAAAAGAAAACAGTGACCAGATTGCTATTTATTTCATGACAATTATTGGTATGGTGTTATTGCTATGCCAGTTTGCCATGCTTGTGATGGCCGGATTTGTCGAGATTGCTCATGCGGCACCGCCCGATATTTTTGCCGGTCTTCTTTATGGCAGCAGCAGTCCGCTTGATTTTTTTACTTATTTTAAAACGCCGGAGGCAACGCATGATATTGCTTTTGTTCTCCTTGATCGTATTTTCGGAATTCCGGGTATTTCCGGAGCCGCAAATAGCAGTTTTTTTATGGATGCCGGCGGTGGTTATAGCTGCGTGGCGCAGGGTATTCCCTGCTTTATGGGTCTTCCGGCTTCGGCATCAACACGGACATTTATTCCGGACAGGGAAATTTATACAAGTGTCGCGCTTGTCAGTGGCGGACTGGTACCTGCAGGAACACTGATTGATATCGGTTTCCCATGGCCTTTTCATGAGGCGCTACGTGGCATGCTTCAGGTTTATAGTGTCGGTCTTCTTGTCATTGGCGTTTTTATTTTTTGCTACTTTTTCTTTGTTATTGCCGCAGAAACAGCCCAGACAGGGACAGCTTTTGGCCGGCGTTTCAACAGTCTTTGGGCACCCATCCGGATTGTTCTGGCCTTTGGTCTGCTGGTTCCCATTACTTACGGTCTTAATCCGGGACAGTGGATCTTGATGTATGCCGTAAAATGGGGATCTTCATTTGCAACAAATGGCTGGGTGATTTATAATAATGCCTTTGCAGCAGAGGGTACATTATTGGGTAATAAAAATACTGTGATTGCTACGCCCCATTCGCCTCCTGTCAATACGTTTCTGAAATTCGCATCGGTTCTGGCCACATGTAAATTTGCCTACGAACGGATTTATCATGACAGGGCAACACGTCCGCAGGTGCATATTGATGCCTGGCTTGTCAATTCCGCCAATGTTGCTGCATCGTTGCGTTTTCTGGACACTGATTATCCTACGGCACTGGAGCATTTTAATTACGGTACCATCCATATCCGTTTTGGTGAATTAAGAACGGCAGATGATGGTGGTCAGGCATGGGACGGGAATGTTGCCCCATGGTGTGGCGAGATTACCCTTGATCAGACTTTTGTCTCTCCGCAGCATGGCGCGACAACAGTCGAGCCGGGATCGTGGCATATGCTGTCCCGGTATTTCAATATGGTTCATATGTTATGGGATGATATTTATAGTAATACGAATACGCTGGGGACTATTTTTCCGGCGGCGACAACGACATTTTATGATATCGGTGAAGCAATGGCGGATCGTCACATCTCGCTCTTGAATGATGAGACGTCGAATACGCCAACGCCTGCTAAGTTAATCAGTCTCAGGAAAAGCTACGAGCAATATATTACCGACCAGATTGCTCTAGCCGTTATTGCGCAACAGGGGTCGAATGAATGGGCCGAGCGTTTAACCGAACTGGGATGGGGGGGGGCTGCTATCTGGTATAATAAAATTGCGCAGCTCAATGGCGGTCTTGTCAGTGCTGTTTATAGTATGCCGACAATCAAGCGGTATCCGTATGTCATGGAACAAATCCGTAAGAAACGGGCGGGGAGCGATAATGCCGTGTCCGGGCAGAAATCACATCAGGTCTATCAGAGTGAGGATAATCCTATCCGGATGGACGATCATGCAATGGCCTCCATTGCAACAGCGCTGCAAAAGGCCGAGGCATTCTGGAATGATAATAGTTCGGATTCTGTTGTGAGCAGCAGTGTTTTCATTGATGCGATCAACACTATATTCGGGACACAGGGGCTTTTCAGTATTACAACAAACGAGGATCAAAATATTCATCCTCTGGCGCAGCTTGCCTCTATTGGCCGTTCAATTATTGACTCTGCAATCCGTAATATGGGGTATTCGGCGGCGGCGGGTCTTGGGGGTGGTCTGGCTAATCTTTTTCAGGAGCACCAGATCGGGAATTTTGGCGGTACGGCAGCGAGCTTCTTTTTTCAGGTTGCCATGATTGGTATGTCTCTTGGTTTTGTGCTGTTTTATATTATTCCACTTTTGCCGTTTATTTATTTCTTTTTTGCCGTTGGCGGCTGGATTAAAGGGATTTTCGAGGCGATGGTTGGCGTCCCTTTATGGGCGCTTGCCCATATCCGTATTGATGGAAACGGTATGGCTGGCGAGGCGGCAATGGGTGGCTATTATCTTATTCTCGAGCTTTTTTTAAGACCCATCCTGACGATTTTCGGATTTATTGCCAGCATGGTTATTTTTACGGCACAGGTGCAGATATTAAATGAAGTCTGGCAGCTTGTTGTTTCAAATGTTGCCGGTTTTGATACGGTTGTGGCCAGTACAACGCCCGCTGCTGCGACAGGGAGTGTTGAGTATGCGCGCGGGGCGGTGGACAGGCTTTTCTTTACCGTGATCTATGCGATTATCTGTTACATGCTGGCAATGACATCTTTTAAACTGATTGATCAGATTCCTAATCATATTTTGCGCTGGTTAGGTCAGGATGTCTCCAGCTTTGGTGATCAGAATACTGATCCGGCACAGAATCTCGTACGGAACAGCTTTATTGGTACAAGAATGGTTTCCGGACCTATACAACAGGCAGCAGGGGGCTTGACAGGCGCCGGTAGAGCAGGGTCAGCAGCGGCTGGTGAACTGTTCGGGAAAAAGGGTGGGTAGAAGGATATGCGTTTAACAACAGGAAGAGCGCTGCGTTATACCTTGTTACCCGGTTTTATTCCCCGTATTGCGGATCTGTTTATGTCCGGTTTCTCTCATATTGCCCTTTATATGGCCTATGTCTATAAAGGAGTGAAGCTCCTTCCTGCCGGACACCCTTATCTAAACCCTGCCAATGCGGGTCGTTACGGGATTTTTCATGTTATTTTTGAAGCGCGCCGTAATCTTGTGTTTAAAAGAGAAAATATTGACCAGATCATTATATTCTTCGCAATACTGATTGGTATTACGATTCTTTTTCTACAGTTTTTTATGCTTCTTGCAGGAATTTTTATACCGCCTGCCAATGCCATGGGCGCTTATCTGGCAAGTTTTTTTGTAACCGCCAATCCGGAATATGATCTGGCATTCCGCATGATGGATCTGACATTCGGTTTTAAAGATCCCAAGCCGATCTTCGATTCATGTGCGATTAATGCAGTCCAGTGCCAGCTTGCCTTTATTCCCGGCGGGACATTTGTTCCGGTCGGCCCTGTTTATAATCTGCCGACGCCGTTCCATGTGGCACTTCATACATTATTCCATTTTTACAATATCGGGATTCTTGTTGTCGGTTTCATGATTGCCATGTATATGGTCGTCACGATTGTGGGAGAAACAGCGCAATCAGGCACACCTTTCGGGAAGCGTTTTAACGGGATGTGGGCGCCGATAAGGCTGGTAATTGCGATTGCTTTATTAACACCGCTGACTTTTGGAATGAACGGGGCACAGCTTCTGACCCTGTATGCTGCAAAATGGGGCTCAAGTCTGGCAACAAACGGCTGGACTGCTTTTGTGACGGATGTTAATAATCTGCCTATACAGCAGACTCCTGCAACACCGGATTCTCTTGTCGCACGTCCTAATCCGCCGCAATTTAATACGCTGGTTGAATTTGAATTTGTGGCTTTGACCTGTCGTTATTCCGAGGCTCTTTTAAATCGTCATACGATTACATCCCAGGCTCCTGCTATCGGCTTGCCAACGCAAGGGGGTGATAAGCCGGCGATGGAGCCGTTTCAGGTGTTCACAGCCTATGCCGGAAACGGCAATACAATTAAGGCTCCTTTCATGACGACGGATTTTAATACAGCGCTGCTCAATGCAAATAATGGGGATATTGTCATTCGTTTCGGTTTTATTGATGATGTGAATTTTGAAGCCATGTCCGGCCATGTCAAACCGATTTGTGGCGAGTTTACCTTTAATACCAAAGATATAACGCAGCCTGGTGCTTTGAAAATACAGGAAGACTATTATAATCTCGTTAAGGAAATTTGGCAGGATGGCCAGCATAATACTTTTGCCAGAAATATTGCCGATGCCTATATGCCTGTTTCCACAAGAGATCCTTATGCACTTATGCCAACAAACGCTTATATAGAGGCGACAGTTGCATGGTTTAATAATGCCGTGCAGACATCCATTAATGATGCAAGAGCTGCCCAGATTGGTGCAGACTGGCAGTATGACTATACTTCGCTGGGGTGGGCAGGGGCGGCTTTATGGTATCAGAAAATAGCCGAATATACGGGAGGACTCTATACTTCAGTCTATGGATTGCCAACGCCTAATCTTTATCCGGAAATTATGGAGCATGTAAAGTTACAGAAACGAACCGATAATAACTTCGTAAAAGGTACGGATCGTTTTAAACCCTTGCTTACAAGTGGTAAGGAAATTGAATGGGAGAACGAGAGGGACCAGTATATGGCGCTGGCATATTTTTATGCACAGAGCCTTTGGGAGCCCGGGACTGTTACCACATCAAAAAATACCTTCAAGGATACGATTGTCTCTATTTTTGGCCTGAATGGTCTTTTGAACATGCAGTGTAATACGGATATCCACCCTCTGGCCCAGCTTGTCGGGGTCGGGCGTAGTCTTGTTGAAAGTGCGATTACCAATCTTGGTTTTTCCTTCGGTTCCGGTATTGCCGGAGGTATTGCCCATATACTGGATGAAAGTCTGGTAGAAAGTGTTGCGCTTTCGGCGTCCAGTTTTGCCGGACAGGTGGCGATTATCGGCCTTTCTATCGGATTTATCCTTTATTATATTTTACCGTTTCTTCCTTTTATCTATTTCTTCTTTGCTGCAGGGGGCTGGATCAAGGGTATCTTTGAAGCGATGGTGGGGCTGCCACTCTGGGCGCTTGCGCATATCCGTATTGATGGTGAAGGGTTGCCAGGGCCTGCGGCGATGAATGGTTATTTTCTGATTTTTGAAATTTTCATCAGACCTATCCTGATTATTTTTGGTTTATTGGCAGGAATTATCATTTTTACCGCTCAGGTACAGGTTTTAAATGAAATCTGGCAACTGGTCGTTTCCAATGTGATGGGATTCAATACATCGGCAATAGCGGCGGCTCCGGCCAGTTGTTCTGCTACAAATACCGGTATTGCGCCCGGCCCCGATGTCGGCAGTATCGAATATCTGCGCGGGGCGGCTGATAAGCTGTTTTATACCATTATGTATGCTATCGTTGTTTATATGATGGCGATGTCCTCTTTCAAGATGGTGGATATGATTCCCAATAATATTCTGCGCTGGATTGGTTCGAGTGTTTCTACCTTTGGTGAGCATACCGGTGATCCGGCGGCAACACTTGTCCAGTACTCCTTTATGGGGTCGCAAATGGCTCTTGGGCCTATTAATCAGGGAATACAAGGTATTGCTGCGCGTGCGGCACCGCGCATGTAGCTTGACTTGTTTCACTTGAATGATGTCATCGACATTGTCGGGCGGATAAAGTTTATCCATAGTTGAAAAATTCAGGCGGATTCGAACAAAGAGCCACGACAATGTGCCGGGGCTCTCTGCAAAATTTTGTAAAACCAGATTAGTTGTTTGCTGGTGCTGGTGCTGCTGGTGCTTGAGAAACAGTTGCTGCTTTTGGTGCAGCAGGTGTCTCTTCAACCATCGCTGGCTTAGGAAATCCCATAGACATAACAATAGCTCCTTTTTTAAGGTTTATACAATGTGTCATTTATATGACACGATTCGACTCTACAAAAAAAAATGGAAATGAGTCAAGTTTTTTAGGGAAATAACTGAAATAAAATGGAATCATTTTTAAATTATTTGTAAAAATTTTAATGAATTTTTAAAATAATCATTTAAAAACAAGAGGAAAGACTTTTGTAATTTCTTTAGATAAAAGAATTTTTCAAATGTTATTTCCTCCGGTTAAAATCTATTCTATATAAATGATATCTTTAATGCGTGCCCTCTGGATAAGATCGGGAAGATAAAAGGAACATAAAAATGAGTGATATCATGAAATTTATTAAAAATAGACTAAAAGGATCTTCGGCAATGCCGCCTGCTTCAGGCGTATCAACACATACACATGATCACGGCCAACATCACCATGTTCATGGTGCAGGATGTTGCGGGCACGGTCATGATTATCATCACGATCATAAAGAACCCGAGCCTATGGACGAAGAAGATTGTACAACGCCGGGAAAAGGTGATTGTTGTTAGAGCGTAACAAATTATAGAGAGATCTGTCTGCTTTTATAATGAGAAATTATCGCCAAGATAAAAACGGCGGACGCCTTCGTGGGATACAATATCCTCAGGCGTGCCATGATGAAGGACATGGCCATCATGTAGAATATAGGCGCGATCCACGATATCAAGCGTATCGCGGACATTATGGTCGGTTATGAGAACGCCAATGCCTTTGACTTTCAGATAACTGATCAGTTCACGGATTTCCCCGACGGCGATGGGGTCGATACCCGCCAGCGGTTCATCAAGAAGAATGAATTGCGGACGACTGGCGAGGGCTCTGGCAATTTCGACACGGCGACGCTCGCCACCGGAGAGGGCTACAGCGGAAGTACGACGCAAATGGCCGATAGCAAATTCTGCCATAAGCTCTTCCAGAAAGATTTCCTGATTTTCACGGCTGATATCCTGCCCCTGTAAGACGGCACGGATATTGTCCTCAACCGACAGACCCCGAAAAATAGAAGCTTCTTGCGGCAGATAACCAATGCCATGGCGGGCGCGGCGATACATCGGTAATGCCGTGATATCCTGTCCATCCAGCATAATATAACCGGAGTCGGCACGGATCAGTCCTGTCATAATATAAAAACAGGTGGTTTTTCCGGCACCATTGGGACCCAATAATGCTACGGCCTCGCCCCGCTTCACGGAAATAGAAACATCCCGCAAGACCGGACGTTTCTTATAGCTTTTTGACAAATGGTCGGCACTCAGTCCCTTGGGAACGCTTTTGAGACGGGGATGTTTTGATATTTTCACTGTCATTTTATGGCATCGTTTTATTTTATATTATTCTCTGTTTAACATAGATCAGTTTACTGCCAATGGAAATGATAAAGTGAAGATTCTGTGCTTTGAAACGAGCCTTATGACTTATTTGCAAAGCCTCTTGCCATACAGGTCGGCATTCCTTTAATATCCTGTAAATTCCACATTAATATAGAGGTGAAATTCATGACAATCACACTTCATCAGGGAGATCTCCCGCAAGGTATTGAATGGGGCAATGCGATTGCCGTTGATACCGAAGCTATGGGGCTGAATAATTATCGTGACCGCCTTTGTCTGGTGCAGCTTTCTTCGGGGGATGGCACAGCGCATCTGGTGCGTTTTGAGAAAGATAAATTTGAAGCGCCGATTTTAAGAGCTTTGCTGGAAAATCAGGACATAACAAAAATTTTCCACTATGCGCGATTTGATATTGCGATTCTTAAGGAATATCTGGATGTGGACTGTAAGCCGATATATTGCACAAAAATAGCCTCTATGCTGGTGCGCACCTATACGGATAAACATGGCTTAAAAGAGCTATGCAGGGAGTTGATAGACGTTGATCTGAGCAAGCAGCAGCAATCCTCGGATTGGGGCGCCAACGATTTGACTCCGGCGCAGCAAACTTATGCCGCCAATGATGTTTTTTATCTTCATGCCTTACGTGAAAAACTTGATGAGATGTTAAAACGTGAAAACCGGACAGATCTGGCAAAAAAATGTTTTGAATTCCTTCCCGCCCGTGCAGAACTTGATCTTGCGGGATGGCTGGAAACCGATATTTTCGCGCATTCAACATCGCGTTAATCATCATATTGTCCTTTCAATTAAGAAACTATATGATTTATGTAATATTCATGCGCAGACAGAAATTCTTTTCGGCATGACTTGAGATCCCTGTTTTTACAGGGGATACTGCTTTTGTTGTTTTCAGAAATTGGTCTTTAAATCTTACTGATTCATTGAGTGATAGAAATCTTCGTTTGATTTTGTATCCCGCAATTTGCTGATAAGGAATTCAACCGCATCCACAGTCCCCATCGGATTGAGAATACGGCGCAGAACCCACATTTTTTGTAAGTCGGGGCCAACCAGAAGCTCTTCTTTTCTTGTACCGGATTTCTGGATATCAATGGAGGGGAAGACGCGCTTGTCGGAGATTTTGCGATCAAGAACAATCTCGGAGTTTCCTGTTCCTTTGAATTCTTCAAAGATAACCTCGTCCATGCGCGAACCGGTTTCAATCAGAGCTGTGGCGATAATGGTCAGACTTCCGCCTTGCTCGATATTCCGCGCCGCACCAAAGAAACGTTTCGGGCGTTGCAGGGCATTGGCGTCCACACCGCCCGTCAGAACCTTGCCGGAGCTTGGTACAACTGTATTATAAGCCCGCGCCAGACGGGTAATCGAATCCAGCAGAATAATCACATCACGTTTTTGTTCGACCAGACGTTTTGCTTTTTCCATGACCATTTCTGCAACCTGTACGTGACGGGCGGCCGGTTCGTCAAAAGTCGAGGAGATAACCTCCCCCCGGACGCTTCGTGCCATATCTGTCACTTCTTCCGGACGCTCGTCAATCAGCAGAACAATAAGATAGGCTTCAGGATGATTGGCCGCAATGGATGAGGCGATATCCTGGAGCATCACTGTTTTTCCTGTCCGTGGCGGCGCGACGATCAGGGCGCGCTGGCCAAAACCAAGCGGCGCAACAAGCTCGATAATACGCTGGGTCATGGCTTTTTTGGTGGGATCAAGAATTTCAAGATTTATCTTACGATCCGGATAAAGGGGCGTTAGATTATCAAAATTAATGCGGTGGCGGATTTTCTCCGGTGTCTCGTTGTTAATGGAACCTACACGCAGCAGCGCAAAATAACGCTCCGAATCTTTGGGAGCGCGAATTTCTCCTTCTATAATATCACCCGTGCGCAATCCAAAGCGCCGTACCTGTGACGGAGAAACATAAATATCATCCGGACCGGGAAGATAATTTTCCTCGGGGCTTCTTAAAAAGCCAAAGCCATCCTGCAGAACTTCCAGAACCCCTGTGCCGGAAATGGGAACGCCCTGATCGGCGAGTTCCTTCAAAATGGCGAACATCATGTCCTGCTTACGCATGGCGCTACAGTTTTCAATGCCAAGTTCTTCGGCGAAGGCCAGAAGCTCTCCGGGGGAGCGTGTTTTTAATTCCTGCAAATTCATAAGATATGCTTCTTTTGGTGTGTTGGGATTTTGATTTTGTGTTGATAAGGAGGGCACTGTTATATTTCCATGAAAGTTGTTTGTGTCTTGCTTGCCAGTCTTTCTGGCTATTTGTTGGGGACACCGTTCCCCGCACACTTAAAAAATTCCATAATTTCGTGGAGTTTTCTCTTAAAGACCATAATTTTATAACCAGCCCTGCAAAGAGAGTCAAGAAAATCTGTCATGGAAATTATTTTTATAATTTTATCAATTTTTAGAATGGCTTAACAACGGCCATGAAGACAATAATAACCATTATGACAGTAGGCGCTTCATTCCACCAGCGATAAAAACGGGCGGAATGGGTATTTTCATCTCGAAAAAAAACCTTGCGCCAGCGTATATATAAATGGTGCAGTGTAACCAATAATACAATGCCGGTTAATTTTACATGCATCCAGCCGCTTTGTAGCAGTGTCGGATTGCCCCAGAGCATTAATCCCCCGAATATAAAAGCTGCAATCATCGCCGGATTGAGAATCAGGCGCAGCAAGCGCCGTTCCATGACCTTGAATGTCTCGCTTTTATCAGAACCTTTTTCAGTCTCGGCATGATAGACAAAAAGCCGTGGCAGATACAGCATTCCGACCATCCACGAGATCACGGAGATAATATGCAGGGCTTTGAAAACCAGATAATGGGTTATGATGAACTCTTGCATTATTTCTTCTTTGTTAGGAATTAATTCTGATAATGATATGTTTTTTCTTGCCGGCGGAGAGTTTGATGTAGTTTTCTTCTGTCAAATTAGCATTTGAAAGAAGAAGCTCGGCACTGGCCACAGGTTCATCATTGATTCGGGCGCCGCCCCCTTGAATCAGCCTGCGAGCCTCCCCTTTTGAAGAACAAAGACCGGATTCAACCAGTAAATCAAGAAGCGGGATACCGTCATTCAAGCAGGATTTCGCGACCTCTATCGAAGGCAGATCATCCCCGATACCACCTTGTTCAAAGACTTTCTGTGCCGTATCTTGTGCTTCTATGG
>PFTR01000104.1:26701-31165 GCA_002789675.1 Alphaproteobacteria bacterium CG_4_9_14_3_um_filter_47_13
TTCTTGGCTTCATTAATATCCGCGCCCTCAAGCTTTTCAAGACGATCAATTTCCTCCATCGGCAGGATTGTAAAGCGGCGCAAAAGTGTCCCGATGATGGCATCATCATTATTACGCCACCATTGATAATAATCATAGGCAGACAACATAGCGGCATTCAGCCAGACCGCCCCTTGCTCCGTTTTGCCCATTTTCTTGCCGTCCGGTGTTGTTAAAAGCGGGGCGGTAAAAGCAAAAAGCTGGATTTTATCTGCCTTATGCCCAAGATCAACACCATTAATGATGTTGCCCCACTGGTCACTGCCACCCATTTGCAGAATTGTGCCATGACGGCGGTAGATCTCCAGAAAATCATAACCCTGCATGACCATATAGTTGAATTCCAGCAGGGAAAGCGGGCTTTCACGCTCCAGTCTTGTTTTCACAGAATCAAAAGAAAGCATGCGGTTGACCGTAAAATAACGCCCGTAATCGCGCAAAAACTCGAGATATTTCAGCCCGTCCAGCCAGTCATTATTATTGACCATCAACGCATCGGAGGTTCCGTCCCCATATTTCAGGAATTGTTGAAAGCAGCTATTCTGGATATGGAGAATATTGGCTGCAATCGTTTCATCATCAAGCAATTTGCGCTGTTCGTCTTTAAAGGAGGGGTCGCCAATCTTGCTTGTGCCGCCGCCCATCAGGGTAATGGGCTTATGACCGCACTGCTGGAACCAGTACAGCATCATGATGCCCGTTAAATTGCCAATATGCAGGCTTTTCGCAGTCGCATCAAAGCCGATATAGGCGCTCTGTACGCTTTCACATAATTTCGCATCCAGAGTGTCCAGATCAGAGCACTGGTGTACAAAGCCGCGTTCATGCATTATTTTAAGAAATTCCGATTTCATAAGGAAATTTATAAACATGGAACATAAAAAAGTCTATACCGCAATCGGCCTGATGTCCGGTACTTCGCTGGATGGCATTGATGCCGCACTGATAAAAACAGACGGCTATAATCATGTGGAATATATCGAATCTGTCCTGATCCCCTATGAGGATGAGTTGCGCGAGAGTCTGCGCGGGTGTCTGGGGAAAAAAGAGGATCCTGACGGGCGCATTGGCATGATTGAAATTGCCATGACCCGCGCCCATGCGGCCGCTGTGGACTGGCTTCTGGGAAAAGCGGGGTATCATCCACAGGATATTGACCTGATCGGCTTCCACGGCCAGACCCTTTTCCATGATCCGGCAGCAGGTTTTACATGGCAGCTTGGCAATGGCGCGATGCTGGCACGTCTGACGGGTATCAATGTTATCAATGACATGCGCTCTGCCGATGTTGCGGCAGGCGGGCAGGGGGCACCGTTGTTGCCGCTTTATCATCAGGCGCGGCTGGGGAAATCTGGCCAGATTGTCGCAATTTTAAATATTGGCGGCGTAGCCAATGTGACATGGCTAGGGGCAAACGGCGCTATTCTGGCGTTTGATACAGGCCCTGGCAATGCGCTGCTTGATGACTGGGTCAAAAAGCATCTCAATCGTCCTTTTGATGAAAATGGAATGCTGGCACGGCAAGGAAATGTGCATCAGAATATTCTTGAACTATATCTCGCCCATCCCTATTTCTCAAAAATCCCGCCCAAATCACTTGACCGCGATTACTGGGATACCGGACACTGCCAGACATTAAGCGCGGCAGATGGTGCGGCGACGTTATCTGAGCTGACCATTCAGACCATCAAGAAAGCGCAGGAGCATTTCCCCGCACAGCCTGAAATATGGTATGTAACAGGCGGAGGCAGACATAATCCGGTTCTGATGGACAGGCTTGCGAAAATGTTAAATGCCCCTGTTGAAACAGTAGATACACTCGGCTGGAATGGAGATTCTCTGGAAGCTGAAGGGTTTGCCTATCTGGCTGTGCGGTCATTTCTAAGGCTTCCTTTGAGCCTCCCCTCAACGACAGGAGGAAAGAATCCGGTCACCGGAGGGCGCTTTCATAAAGTCCATTGGGAAGATTTATAGAGTTTAGAGTAAAAATCATGACCGGATGTCCGTATTACAGACATCCGGTCATTTGTACGGTTCGTATTGTATCGCGTTATGATGGTTTTGGAGCATCCGTATTCGGACGGGGCGCTTCTTTCGCCACAGCTTTTTCCGGTAACAACCCCTCACGACGGAAGAGGGCTTCCGGATCGGGATCACGCCCCATCATTTTCCGGAACAGTTCCATCGGTGGCTCGTTTCCGCCTTTTTCATAGATTGTTTCGAGCAGGCGCTTGCTTGTTTCTGCATCATATAGCCCGTTTTTCTTAAATTCCTCGAATACATCGGCATCCAGAACCTCTGCCCATTTATAGCTGTAATAGCCAGCGGCATAGCCGCCTGCGAAAATATGTGCAAAACCTGTCGAGGTTGTCCCTGTGCGCTCTGGCCAGAAACTTGTTCTGGCATGGATGTCATCCTCGATCTCGTCAATAGAGCCTATATCTGCAGGATCGGTGGTATGCGAGAGCATATCCAGCATGGCATGGCCTGTCTGTCTCAATCCCTGCATGGCCGCGCCATAAGTGGCCATTTCCTGAATTTTTTCAATATAGGCATCGGGAATGACTTCATCTGTTTGATAGTGACGGGCATATGTTTGCAGGACTTCTGTTTTTGTTGCCCAGTTTTCCTGTAACTGTGAAGGAAGTTCGACAAAATCCAATTTCACATTTGTTCCAGCCAGAGAGCCGTAACGGCTTTTTGTCAGTGCGTCGTGGAAACCGTGTCCCCCTTCATGAAAAATTGTCTGGACATCGCGTAATGAGAGCAGGCTTGGTTGATCTTTGGCCGGTTTTTGAAAGTTACAGCTATTGGTTACAATCGGAATTTGATCAATGCCATGTTTATCAAGAGCGCGAGATCTGAAGCCATTCATCCAGGCGCCGCCTCGTTTTGCCTGTGGATCGGCAAAATAATCGGCATAGAACAAGGCTTTGACAGCACCCGTATTTTCGTCCTGAACTTCATAGACTTTGGCATCATCACGGTAAGCCGGGTAATCATCGGTGCAATCGACCATTTTGACATGAAAAAGTTTTTCAACATGTTGATGAAATCCATCAAGAACGCGTCCAATTTCAAAATAAGGGCGAAGTTTTTTTGAATCAAAATTAAATTTTTGCTCTTTGAATTTTGAATTATAGAATGAAAAATCATGAGGCTGGAAATCAGTAACTTTATGAACTGTTTCAGCATATTCTTTGATTTCGTGAAAATGTTTTTCGGCAGACGGTTTATAAATGTCCAGATTTTTTTGTAAAAACACTTCAACAGTTTCCGGTGATCCTGCCATACGATCCGAGAGGACAAAATCGGCATGGTTCCTATACCCGAGAATTTGTGCACTTTCATGGCGAAGCTTGATGATGTCAAGAACAAGCTGGCTGTTATCAAACTCTCCTTCATGGCAACGTTTCTCCATAGCCGTAAAAATTTCTTTTCTGAGGATCCTGTTTTCGCAATGATCCAGAATGGCTATCGGTGGAGGCTGTAAGCCAATCAGATAGTTGTCTTTTAGTTCTTTTTGACGTTCTGGTGTTGTATCTGGCATGTTCGCAGCCATTTCCGCTATTCCTTTATAGGTTTCCAGTGAGTCTTCAGGAACGCCTTTTAATTCATCTTTGGTAACAATCCATTCAAAAGAAGCGGTGTGTTTAAGAAAATTTTCTCCAAACATTGATGTTTTTTGAGAAAGCTCCGTATTGATTTCTTTCAGACGCTCTTTCTTTTCAGGCGGGAGTAAAGCACCACTGCGTACGCGGCTTTTATACATTTTTTCCAGCAACATCATCTGGTCATTGGCAAGACCAAGCTTATCTTTGGCATCAAAGACTGTTTTGATACGGGCAAAAAAAACGTCATCCATGCTAATATCGCTCATTATTGGCGTGATTTTCTTGTTAATGATTTTTTGCAGATTCTGTATATCTTTATTGGTATTGCTATTTAAAAAAGTATGAAAGACAGAAAGAACACGATCCAGATTTTCTCCGGCATGTTCCAGTGCTTCTATTGTGTTGGCAAAGCTTGGCATATCCGGGTTGTTTTTAATGTCTTCGATTTCTTTTTGAAGCTCCGCTATTGCCCAGTCAATGGCAGGCTCCAGATGTTCTGTTTTGATCCTGTCAAAAGCAGGGGCGCCATAGGGCAGAGCAGGAGGATTAATCAGGGGATTATCAGAGGCGGCGGCGTTAAAATTTTCTGGTTGGGACGACATAATTTAGTCTCCTTCATTCTCAGTGGCGATATTGCAAATACATAATTAAAAATTATTTTTAAAGAAAATATTTTCGTAATGCAAGAGAAAGATTTTTTTGTAAAATCGTTTACTCTTTCGAGTCTCTTACCCATGGATTGGCGCGGTGTTTGCGCTGGGCGGTAAGCCAGGGGAAGTTATTGTCTTCCGGATTTTTAAAACGCTCGGGG
>PFTR01000144.1 GCA_002789675.1 Alphaproteobacteria bacterium CG_4_9_14_3_um_filter_47_13
TGTGATAAAAATGTCACTCTTTTTTTAAAAATGTTGCCAATTTGCACAATCGCATTGACGGGTGATAGGGGAGGTGAGTAAATAGCAACAGTCATAGCCCATTCGGGAATGATGTCCTTATATGGTTCGATTTCGGATCATATGTTTAACCAAATGATCAAATCTTTGTGATTGGAGAATATTGATATGAGAAAACTTCTATTGGGAACAGCGGCTGTTGCCCTTGGTATGACCTTTGCGGCAGACCAGGCAAACGCTCAAGTTAAATTGGGTCTTAGCGGCCACACGAAACTTTACACATCATGGCTGGATCAAGACACAGCTTCTGATGATCTTGATACAGTTGCTGCCGTTCCGGCAACAGCTGCGACAGTTGAAACAGAAAGCGAGCGCAGCTTTGATATTCTGCGTGAGACTGAAATTCACTTCACAGGCGAAACAACACTGGATAACGGCCTGACGGTTGGTGCTCACATGGAAGTCAACCTTGATGGTGCTGATTCCAGCGATGGTGTTGCCGGCGTTAATACAGAAGAAGCCTATGCTTACTTCTCCGGTGCATGGGGACGTGTCAATCTTGGTATGGAAGAAGGCGCAACATTCCTGTTGCAGGTGGCTGCTCCTTCCGCAGACAGCAACTTTGACGGTATCCGTCAGTTCGTAGATCCGGTTAATGCTGGTATTCTGGCTGCACCGGCAACAAGCGGCGCTTCCACAATCGACAACGTATCTCTTGATGACCTGTTCACAGGCGGCAGTGCTGCAGCCCTGAACGGTATGGTTGTTAATACTGTGATTGTTGATGCCGATGGTACGGATACAGCTACAGCCGGCGATATCCGTATGGGTGTTAACGGCGTTGGTCTGACAGCAGGATCACGTTTTGATTACGATCATTCCATGACGGCCTGGAGCGATAAAATCACCTATATGACTCCTGTTTTCAACGGTTTCCAGGCAGGTTTTTCTTATACACCTGAAATCACCGGTCCGAATGATCTGGCCAATAATGATGATGATGGTGCTATTCCAGCAGCAGCAACAGCAATTACACGTCAATATGGCGATGTATGGGATGTTGCGGCCCGTTATGAAGGGATGATTGGTGATCTGGGTATCGCTCTTGGTGCCGGATACAGCCACGCTGAGCTTGAATATGACAATGATATTCCTGTCTTCTATAACGATGTTGATGGCGTTGCTGGTTTTACAGCAGGTACAGATACTGTTGTTGCGACATTTGATGACCGTGAATCCTGGAATGTTGGCGTTGACTTTGACTGGAAAGCGTTTGGTCTGGGTGCGGCCTATCTGGAAGATGATAACGGCGTTAGTGGTGATCACTTTGAAACAGAAACATGGGTTGTTGGTGCTGATTACACAACAGGCCCGTTCAAAATCGGTGCTAGCTACCTGAACAACAACCAGAATGTTGCAAGTGCTGATATTGATGTCGAGCGCTGGACAGGTGGTGTTGTTTACACTTACGGTCCGGGCATGACATTCCGTGGCAGTGTCAGCTATATCGACCATGAAGAAAGCGTTGGTTTTGCAGGCAGCTCAGCTGATGCAACATCCGTTCTTCTCGGAACACAAATCAACTTCTAATTTTTTAGAAGAAGAATTCAGAAAAGAGGCGCAGGAAACTGCGCCTCTTTTTGCTTTGCTCGCATTTATTAATATCAGGACACCATTATCGTCATTGCGGGGAGCGTAAGCAACGAAGCAATCCAGTGACCGTATTGTGGATTGCCGCGCTCCTTTCAGTCGCTCGCAATGACAAGAATCAGGATTATTTTATTCTGTTTTTCCGTCATTCTCCGGATTCGTTAGAAAATCCCGGGGAATCCATTTTCTGGCAGGGAGCGCCCGATAATTCATATATAGCTATTGTAATGAGAGGCGGTTTCTATGCCGCCAGCTGTTCCTTGACCAGAGCGCTGGCGCGTGCCATATCAAGTTTTCCGGCATAGCGGGTTTTGAGCGCGGCCATAACTTTCCCCATTTCCTTGATGTCAGAGACACCAAGCTCGGTAATCAGGTCATCAACTGTTTTCTTTATTTCGCTTTCATCCATTTGCTGTGGTAGAAATCCTTTGATTATGATAATTTCCTCTGCCTCCCGGTCGGCAAGATCTTTGCGGTTTGCGTCATTATAGGTTTTAAATGATTCCTGCCGTTGTTTTACCATGGATTGAAGCAGGGACAGGATATCGCTTTCATTGATTCCTTCGGGATGACCATGTCCCCGTGCTTCGATATCACGATCCTTAAGCGCAGCAAGGATTAACCGTATTGTTGCTGTTGCGACAACCGCTTTTGTTTTTAAGGATTCTTTCAGTGCATTGCTGAATTCTGTTCTCTTATCCACTTTTTTACTTCCCTTTTGCTGATCAAACATTTAATTACTTTATACCTAGCAGGCCACGCTGGAAAATAAAGAGTATATGACAGAATTTTCTAATATATCCCCCCCCGAAAATGCAACAGCCGTTATTGTAATGGCAGATGGAAATGTCCTTTGGGGCAAGGGAATTGGTGCGAAAGCGCATACGATTGGCGAAATCTGTTTTAATACGTCTCTGACCGGTTATCAGGAGACCCTGACAGATCCGAGTTATGCCGGACAGATTATTACCTTTACGTTTCCTCATATTGGTAATGTAGGCACGAATGAAGAGGATATCGAGTCGGTCACATCGGCGGCGCGGGGACTGATTGTCCGTGAGGATATCACAAATCCTTCAAACTGGCGGGCAAAGGGTCACTTAAACCAGTGGCTACAGGATCGCAATATCCCGGGAATTTGCGGCATTGATACACGGGCGATGACCCGTCTGATCCGCGATCAGGGGGCGCCGAATGCGGTGCTCTGTCACTATGAAAATGGGAAATGTAATCTTGAAAACCTGTATCGGCAGGCGCGTGACTGGCCGGGTCTGGAAGGAATGGATTTGGCCAAAGAGGTTTCCTGCACAGCGCCCTATGAATGGCAGGAAACAAGGTGGCAGCCCGGCGGCGGTGGCCGGCTTGAGAAGGCGGAACATCATGTGGTGGCTGTTGATTATGGCACAAAACATAATATCCTGCGTTGTCTGGCCAGCGTCGGCTGCAAAGTCACTGTGGTTCCTGCCAGCACAAGCGCGGAAGATATTTTAAGTTATAACCCTGATGGTATATTTCTTTCCAATGGCCCCGGTGATCCGGCTGCTACAGGGGTCTATGCCGTACCTGTTGTGCAGAAGCTCATAGCCTCCGGTAAGCCTGTGTTCGGGATTTGTCTGGGGCACCAGATTATGGCGCTGGCGCTGGGCGCAAAAACCCGAAAAATGCATCTTGGCCATCGTGGTGCCAATCAGCCGGTGAAAGATATTCTCACTGGCAAAGTCGAAATTACCAGCCAGAACCACGGTTTTGAAGTTGTTGCGGATTCTTTTGGGGATGACATCGAGCAAACCCATATCAGTCTGTTTGACGGTTCAAACGAAGGGTTGAAGGTGAAGGGAAAACCTGTTTTTTCTGTACAATATCACCCTGAAGCTTCGCCAGGGCCGGAAGACAGCCACTATCTGTTCGATCGTTTTGTTCATCTTATGAAAGCCGGATCATAAATATGGCCTGTGGTTTTGAGGCGCTGTTAAAAGGGTTTGCCGTCTTTTGTGAAGAGCATTATGGCGATAGAAAGTCACTGATGCCGCGTCTTGTCGAAAAAGGACAGGATCCCGATTACTTTATTATTTCCTGCATTGATTCCCGCAGCAATCCCGGCATTCTTTTTCAGGCAGAACCGGGCACGTTCTTTGGTCACAAGGCCATGGGCGCGATTGTCCGGCCTTATCAGAAAGGGACGGCGCTGGCGGCGGCGCTGCAATTTGCCATTAATTATAATAAAGTCAGCAAGATTATTCTGCTGGGTCATACCGGATGCGGCGCAATTCGGGCGCTTGCCGAGAATCTTGATGATCCCGAAATTTCCAGCTTTATTTCCGTTGCCCGGGAGGGGCTGGAGCAGGCTAAAAAATGTTGCGCGGATGACAGTAAACATGATGATTTGCTACGCCATGCCGAGGAGCAGATTGTTTTGCTCAGTACCGAAAATCTGAAAACCTATCCGAGTGTTCAAAAAGCGCTGGCGGAAGGCCGTCTTGAAATTGCTTCATGGCTCTTTAATATGGAGGCGGGCGCAATCTATAGCTATGCGCCTGAAAACGGTAAATTTATCGCGCTGCCTTTGCCTCGGCTCTAGCTGCCCGGCTCTAGCTGTTTGTATAAAAGGCGGCTTTTTCCAGAATCTGCAGGACTTTCTGTAAATCAAAACGGTCATGGGTACGAATGCCGGTTTCCATGTCAATCCATGTCGTGTGATCGGTTACAACAGATGAAATCTTTTCAAGATGGTGTTCTATATTATCGGGATTGAGTCCTCCGGCATAACCGCAAAAATGATCGGGCAGGGGGGCTGGCCAGAAGTCTGGCGCATGTCCTTGCCCTGCCGACCCATCAAACAGGATCGCGTGATGGGGGATATCGCGCAGGAGCGGAAGAAGGGATGCCTTGTCCTCTGTGTACTGGATGATAAACTGCCATCGGGGGCAGGCTCTGATCTGCGCAAGCAGTGCCGCAGGATCATATTGTCCGTCAACAGCGCCAAATTCAAGATTAAGCTGGATACGGGAAAAGCCCTGCATCAGTGCGAGAATATCCGGATCGTTCCGGACAAATCCCAGAAAAGCACTGCCGCATAAATGCATGGCTTTATGCACGCCTTTATAATCTGTCCGGAATGTCCTGATCCATGAAATTGTAGGAAAGCGGGGCTGTCCCGCTTGCTCTGGCAGCAGCAGAACAGCAAATTCTACAAATGGAAAATCAGCGGCAATGGCATTCAAATCTGCAATGTCTACGGCATCATCGGCACCCGTCAGGGAAACATACTGGAGCTTCATTATTTTGACCCGTAGAGCCTGTCCCCCGCATCGCCAATGCCCGGAAGAATGTTTCCGCGTTCATCCAGAGCGCGGTCAAGAGAGGCCGTATAAATCGGAAGATCGGGATATTCTTCCTGCACGGCTTCAATGCCTTCAGGCGCGGCGACAAGGCACAGGAACTTGATATTGATGGCATCATGGCTGCGTACACGGTCAATCGCCGCGATGGCCGATTTTCCGGTGGCCAGCATCGGGTCAAGAATAATAACTTCGCGCTCGTTCAGATCTTCGGGCAGTTTCAGAAAATACTCCACGGGAATAAGTCTCTCAGGATCGCGGTACAGACCAATATGCCCGACTTTTGCCAGCGGCATCAACTCCAGCATCCCGTTCAGCAGCCCGTTACCGCCGCGAAGAATAGACACAAGGCAATGCTTGCGCCCTTCCAGAACCTGCACCTTTGTGCGTTCCATCGGCGTGTCTATCTCGATTTCTTTCGTGGGCATATCACGCAGCACTTCATAACCAAGCAGCATCGTGATTTCCTTCATCAGGTCACGAAAGATATGTCCCGGTGTTTCGCGCTTACGCAAATGCGCGAGCTTGTGCCGGATAAGGGGATGATCAAGAATATGGAGGTTTTTGTCCAACTTTTCCACTCTACTCTATACTAGATACTTTCGCCCGCTCTGCTACCGCCAGATGGTAAAGCAAATGAGAAAAGGAACAGTCTTATTATAAATCATTGTTACAAATTATACTGTAACTTTTTCGTTTGTTGTACAGCAGGAGGTTTTTTAATTTCCTGCAATATTTTATTGAATGTTTGTTCAGGCGTTTCGTTAGCTTCTACTTTCATAGAAATAGCATTAAATGTGTCAGACATCCAGAAATTATGCCGTTCTTCTCTTGCTTTTCTGGCGACTTCCGATAAAGTTGCTTCGACAATATCATTATTTTGTATGCATAGTTCTTTTACATTTTCTGGTGTGATATGGATATTTTTCTGTTCCATCAAGGCCTGTCTTACGGCTTTTTCATACGCCCCTCTTATGGGTTTCCATTCTCCTGCCATTTTCGAATTTTCCAGATGTTTGTAAAAATCTTTCTTTAAATGCTTTACAATATCTTCATGGCCTACATCAAGATGTACGAATATATAGCCATTTTCTTTAGAAAATAATTTCCGATTTTCTTCATAAAGAAGTGCAGAGCCACTCAATTCAGGTATTTTCTCTTCAAAACGGCCTTTTTCGTGTAGCCATGCCAACATTTCAATTTCAAATGTACGAAAAATATCCTCTCCAAAATCACGGAAAAAACTGCTGTCTCGTAAATGTGTGCGTTTTTGAGGATAGGCAGGGCTATCAGGTTCTGGCATCTTGTCTGTTGTATCTTCTTTGGCAGCAGCATATAACGCCTGATATTTATCTGGAAATTCTTTTTGCGCACGTTTTAAAAAACGTTGCATTACTTTTGCTTCTTCTTTTTGTGACGTAGCTGGAATTGCACGAAAAATTCTGAATTGAGGATCTGTGGACAAAACAGTTTTATTAAATTTTTTTGCTAACATTCCTGATAACGTACTTTTTCCAGAACCAGGAAGTGCTATTATTATTGGCGTGGCATTTTTTTCCATTTTATATCTTCTATTCCAGAGCTTTTATCCGACATCATATAACATAATGAAAACAACAGTTGCAAGCTTAAAGTCCGAATCATTAATTTTCATAATTTTATTCATCGAGATGACGACCCTTTGTATTTTTTAACTTATCATCATCAGCAATCTGATCAGGGTCGGGAACAAAATAGCCGGCAGCTTTTTTGGCTTCCATTTCCACAGCGGCATCTTCGGGGATCAGTTCCGGCGGAATAGGGATGCGGTTGATAATTTCGATATTGTGACTGACCAGCGCGTTATATTTCATATCACTCATACTGGCAAAATGATCTATTTTTGTAATGCCAAGCCAGTTGAAAATATCGGGCATAAGCTCCTGAAACCGCATATCCTGTACACCCGCAACACATTCTGTCCGCTCGAAATATTTGGCAGCACTATCACCGCCTTCCTGTCGCTTGCGGGCATTATAGACAAGAAATTTGGTGACTTCTCCCAGCGCCCGCCCTTCTTTGCGGTTATAGATAATCAGGCCGTTGCCACCTTCCTGCGCGGTCTGAATGGCGATTTCCAGCCCGTGGCATAAATAGGGGCGGCATGTGCAGATATCGGAGCCAAAAACATCCGAACCGTTACATTCATCATGGACACGACATCCCAGCGGGATATCCGGGTCATGCAGTGTGGCAATATCTCCCAACATATAGACGGTATGCCCCCCGATCGGCGGCAGAAATATTTTAAGATCAGGGCGCGTGACAAGCTCGGGGAACATGCCGCCGGAGTTTTCAAACAGGCTGCGGCGCAGATCATTTTCATCCACATCCAGCCGTTGCGCCAGTCCCGGCAAATGCCAGACCGGATCAATCGCGGCCTTGGTAACGCGGACATCACCGTTTTCCTTGAGGATTTTTCCATCGGGCTTTAACCGCCCTGCGGCAACGGCCTGATGGATTTCCGGCATATTGATATGGGCTTTGGTGACCGCAATGGTCGGGCGTACGTCAAGACCCTGTTGCCGGAATTCATCAAACTCATCTCCAACCAGATGTCCCCACGGATCAAGGCTGACAATCCGGTCATGCTCGAACCATTGCGGATGCGGGCCAATCGGCTCCGCCGGGGATGTATTATGAAGATCCGGCACATGCAGCGGGTCAAGAGCGCCTGTTGCCACTGCTACCGCACGATAGACCGAATAGGCTCCTGCATAGGCACCGATAACATTGGAAGCCGCATGATCGGCCATGCTGGCAATGAGCGGCCCGCGTTCTTTCAGGTTTGCCGCCCCCCATGAAATTTTAGGGATCTTCCCGCCATTTTTAGGCGGGTGGGAGGTGAGAACAATATGGGCAGGATTTCCCGTGCGATTCTTCTTTGTCATTCTTCCAATATACGGCTAAATCGTTAATATATCTATGAGAAAGACGGGGAAAGCGTTCTGGTCTTTAATAATGGGGAGGCTTGTCCCGGGCGGCGATTTCGGTTGCTGAAAGGCTTTTTCCTCCGGAGGCGTGCGTTTCATCCTCCAGAACCCCGATTTTATCCTGTAGACGGAAAACATGCTTTTTCAGCATATCAATCTCGCCCCCCTGACGGACAGCAACCTCACTGAGCTCCTGAATCTGCCGCTCCTGATGCGCCAGCAATTCTTCAATCCTGTTTATCTTTTCATGTTCCATCCGTGTTTATAGCACGAACCTGAAATATGACCATCCTGAAAAAAACAGCGGGTTTTACTTGATTTTCCCTGTGGTATCAGGAAACAATGAATTTAAAGTATTTTCAAAGGGATTATCACTTCTTATGGTTATGGATGCAGCAGAAAAGAGACTTGTTCTGGAAAAAACCCGGATCTGGTTCAAAGAAACTATTTCAGTCAACCACATCGTCAATGCCAGAAAGCTGGAACGTGCGTCTACATTTAATATCAATTCATTTCTGAGTGTTTATCTTGCCAATTTTTTATGTGGGGACTCCAGTCCTGCGAGTATCGCAAAGGCTTTGATTTATCCAAGAGCTCTGGGAACGTCTATTACGACGTCCTTCGGACAGAATATGCAGAGCTTTACAAATAATGTTCTTTCTTCATTTGGAAGCACAACAAGTGGAATAGATATAGAACCCTCTGCAAAAGACTGTAAAAATCCTGTAGAATCATTTCATGCAAACGAGCATGAGGTACAAAATGAA
>PFTR01000027.1 GCA_002789675.1 Alphaproteobacteria bacterium CG_4_9_14_3_um_filter_47_13
TGTTATGGTTTTTGAATACATGATCCAGAGCTTTTGTTTTTTCAGTATATGTTTTGATTTTTTCTGCCGCATCACTTCCTAAAGATTCCGTCGAC
Organism: Alphaproteobacteria bacterium CG_4_9_14_3_um_filter_47_13; assembly: GCA_002789675.1. GTDB lineage: Bacteria > Pseudomonadota > Alphaproteobacteria > Micavibrionales > Micavibrionaceae > UM-FILTER-47-13. The sequence goes on from PFTR01000027.1 coordinate 96, forward strand.
TCAATGATTTTGTCCAGCGTATCATGCCATCCTTTAACGGGAATACCATAGTATTCAGAAACTTTATTTAGAAGTGGGGTTCCCCAGCTTATGGCGTTAAATATACACCTAACTGTAGAGCCTAAAACAGATTGGTTAGGATTTGTCATGTGTTTGTAATTCGTTTCAACGTAATCACCCAATTCATGAACCATGTCATTAATATCTGCCATCTTTTATCCTTTCAAACAGCTTCTAATTTTATATGTCTCAATATTATACCAATTCTCTTTCAAAGAGAATTGGTATTAATTCTAATATATAGTAATTTTTGTTTATGTCACAATTTGCTTTTAAGGTCAACGCTTTTTAATTTGTATTGTGGCATGATTTGAGAACAACAAAGATAAACTCCTGTAAGCTGGACAAGATTTCTGTCTAGGGGGCAATACTATTATAGAACGAGACAATAAAATGATGCTTTTCAAGCGGATGTTGAGGTGCCAGATTCAGGTGTTAGCTCTTTTTTCGGTGTGGCGGGTCTGGTCATAAGACCTGCTGCGATTTCACGATTGATATCAATGAGAATATTCAGTTTCTCCGGTTTTGGATTGCCCAGAATTTCCAGTGTGTGATTAAAAATATAGACCCCCAGATTGGCGATATTATTCCGCAGTGCAAGAGGGCGATCCCCGCTGTTATCCTCGACAGCCGTATCGACAAACATCATCCATATCTGGCGGTTGAACTTCAGGGCATCATCAAGCTCTTCGGCGGTGATGGTGTCCCAGTGCTTCTGGATTTCCTGAAATGTTTTTACGGCCTTTAAAAGAACCCGCGCTTCCATCTCGCGCTGGTCGGGAGTGTTTTGCTGCGCATTCTTGTCATAGGTGCCGGCTGCGCTGGCATAAGGGTTTTTATTATTCGGCACCGATTTGTTCCTGTCTGGAATATTGTTTTTTAACATTTTCCAATAGTTCCGCTTCGTGATCCAGAAGCTCCCGTGCTTCTTTTAAGGCTTTGTAGTAGAGGCCTTCGATAATCATATCGTTGATCTTCATAATAAACAGGGTGACAGAGGGCGCGGCATCCTGAATTTCTTTCACCAGTCCGAAATATTTATCAAAATAAATACGGGGTGCGCGTGCCAGATACATGCACTGCACAAGAAAATATATCTTTTTGCAGGGTGTGTCGGCTTCTTCCTCTTTCATAACATCCTTTTCGCGCAGGATGGGAGAGTCACCGGAAATATGGAGGCGTGTGCGCTGTTGATCGTTGGTGATAACGGCATCACCGATAAGAATTTTTTCGCCGGGTTTGAGATCAATAATCAGAGCCATGGTATTCTACCTTGTTAAAAGTTGCGTTCTGCTTGAGTAATGCAATGATCGTACCACAATTATAACCTTAAATTCTTTAATTTCCAATTAGCATTCGCATTTTTAAACATTTCCTGCTGTGTAACCCGGTAAATTTTGCCGTGTCAGGTTATTCTCATCGGCTGTTATCAAAGCGTTTTTGTAATAACCTGAAAAGAAAACCGGGGGCTTCTGCCCCCGGTTGCCGTCGAAAATTTATAGTTACCCCGGCCCGATTTAGAAGAGTCGCAGGATAGATTGCTGCGACTGGGAGGCCAGAGATAGAGCTGTAACGCCAAGCTGTTGCCTTGTCTGCAAAGAAAGCAGTTTTGCGCCTTCTTCGTTTTGGTCGGCAATGGTGAGCTTGTCGGCACCTTCAGTCAGTGTATTAATGGTGCTTTTGGTAAAAGTCTCGCGTGTCTGGATGACAGCAAGGTCGTTTGCCAGTGTTGAACCAAATGTTCTGATAGACTCAAGAGCTGTTCGTGCCTGATCAATAATATCATCTACAGAAGATGATCGGGCGAAGTTTGCCGCTGACAGCCCCAATCCGTCGGATGTAAATGTAGAACCAAAGCTTGTCAGGCTGCTGGTACGACCTTCATTGAAGTTGATGATGAGATTGTCACCGTTCAACAGGTTTGTACCACGATAAGCCGTGTCGCCATTGGTTACGAGTTCCGTGATCTGGGCAAGAACACGGTTATAGTCACCCTCAAGCTGGGCAAGATCTCCTGCCGCAGAAGCAAGGTGGATTGACTCCCTCTCGCCGTCTGTTGCCGTAGCAGTAATGTCTGCATTCACACCGAAACCAAAGTTTGCCGTGCCGATCTCGTTGTTGTCCTGCAGACCGATCTCGATGCTCTGAACATCAGAAGAAATCGCACGAATAATGACCTGTCCTGTGGCATCGTCAAAATCAGCCTGAATTTTTGTATTCAGGCTGGCATTGTTATTGATCTGGTCAATAAACTCCTGAATGGTTACTGCGCCGCCATTCTGGAACAGGGCAATGTCCTGTGCCGTGCCGCCATTAATGCCGATGATGTATTCATCGTTGGCACTATTGATGTTGGCAAACAAGGCATTGCCGTCTTCATCGGCAAGAGCGCTGATGATATCACCCCGTGTGGCCAGTGTATCAGGCGTTGGTGCGCTGTCATAGAGTGCGAAAGAACGCAGCGCAACATCGGCGATGGCTGTGGCTTCAACGTTATTAGTGCCGGCACCCGCATCGACAAGAGTACGGGCAATGTCCCCAAAGCCCAGAGCCTGCGCCAAAGCAAGGTTTCCAACATCGGTCGCTGCTGCAGACACGAAGTTGATATTGAAGTTACCACCGTTCAGTGTTTTGATCGAAAGATTGCCGCCGGCATCAAGGGAGGCCTCGAATGCCTGATCACCGATCGCATTACCCGCGCCGTTAACCTGAAGGGCAATATTGTTGATTTCGGCAAGAAGTTCGTCAATCGAGTCGTTGGTATTGATTGTGATTGTTGCCGTGGCAGCAGCTGCACCACCGTAGGCACCGATATTTATAGCCGTACCATCTTCCTTAGTGACTGTCAGGATAAAAGTATCGGTATTGGCGATACCGTTCACAGAAGCAAGGTCGTCGATACCGCTCAGGTCGACATCACCTGTCAGTTTGGCTTCAACCTGTCCTGCCGCCAGCGCGTCTTTGGCACTGGTTGCAATAGAGTCGGCCTGTTCAACCAGAGAGGTCAAGGCTGTGACACCGTTATCGGCGGCCTTAATTGTCTGGATTGACTGGCCGATACCATCCAGAAGACGTGTCAGGTCTCCTGCGCGGTTGTTCAGCGTTTTTGAAGCAAAGAACGCCTGTGGGCCGTCAAGAGCAGAGTTGATTTTCCGGCCTGACGAGAGGTGGAACTGCGTTTTATCAATAGCGGATTGTGTGTTTTGCAGCGATAGCAAGTTACTGCGTAGCGCCGACGTGAGTACGACATCAGAGGTCATGATAGGATTTCCTTCCTTGGTTTCCTAATTTATGTATGCCCGCCGGAATTCTCCCGACGTATATTTCATCTTACAATGAAAACCCTTAACAAGGGTTTAAAAAGACTAGCATTGTTTTGTTATCGTGTCTATCGCGTGTTTTTTTAGGCGGAATAAACAGTTTTCTGGCACCAGAACTGGTACATACCGGCGAAAGTCAGTGGGAATTTTTTCTCGAAGATCTCCCAGTTTTTAAAGCTCTTGCGTGATGAGTCGTCGGGAAACATTTTATCGTACATATAGAGTGTATCCGGATTACTCACCAGCATCCGGAGGGGAACAAGTCCGAGTCGATCCATCATTTCCTGAATTTGCGGCAGGGTCATCCGGTGTTCCTGAACATGGAAAATAAGGTCGCGGGCTGCGGATGCGGTGTGAAAATCAAGACTTCTGGCTACAAAATTATAAATAGGGTCTGTTGTTGGCAGGGCAAAAATTGCCTGACGGCAGGCACGAATGCCTTCTGTTGTAGAAGGATAATGGCCTGCAGCAACAAAATCGCGGGCTTTGATGATAGGTTGTCTTGATATTTCGCTATAAAGACCGATTTTGAAAAGGCCGTTCGGTTTTAGTATAGAGTTCAGAGCCTCCCACCCCTTAAAAGGGTCTTCCATATGGTGAAGCACGCCGGCGCATTCAATAATATCAAACGGTTCCGGCCAGTCTTTCATGGACAGAATATCGGCGTGGACAAAGTTGATTCGCGTATCCATGCCACATTCCCGCGCTTTACGCAGGCCATAGGCAATGCTTGTGCGGCTAAGGTCAATGGCGGTAATCCGGGCATTTTTATATCGTGTTGCCGTTCCGATGGCATGACGACCCGTGCCGCAGCCGGCAACAAGAATCCTGAAAGGCAGGTCTTTTGTTTCCGGATCAAAGACAAGGTCATCACTGGGCAGGGCGGTCGTGCATATTGTCGTCCAGCGTGGATAAGGGTTTTCTTCATACTGGCTCTGCACCGCCCTGGAAATTTCATTTGCGAAGGCTCCGAAAACGGGAATCTCCGCTTTGATGCGCGCTTCTTCGGCAGGATCAAGATACTGGGTTTTTACAAGAGCGGCAAAGTCTGAATCCTCTTCCGCAAGACTCATAAGAACATGATCCTGTGCAGGAAAGTTCTTGTAAAGAGGGGTGTAGCAGGCACAAAGGGCAATCGCTGTTTTTTCCTTTCTCTGGCCAAGGGATTGCAGACTCTGTTCTTCATCTTTCTGCTGCATATAGACATATTCATTGAAGAAACATTGTTGGGCGAGGGCATCAATGAATTTTTCAAAAATTTTTATACGGCCATTGGAAACAAGCGTTTCATAGTTCAGGCAGAGATAACGCCGCAATCGTGTAAAAAACCGCTCCATAAGATAATCGGCAACGACAAGAAGACACAGGCCTTTTGTTAGATAGGGATTATTTAAAAAAGCGCCGCTTTCTTCATCCAGAGAATCAGCCCATTCGATAAAAGCAGTATCGTCTAACATCCGTGCGTTTTTTATTTCGGCAAATTCGGGATCTTTCATCATAAGGGTGAGCCAGGGCGCCCAGAAATTGCGAAGGTGAACATCATAAAGATTCTTGAAACACTCAAGAAAAGCCTGTTTGACCTCGGGATGGAAGTGATTAAAAGAAGGGTTATGAAGAGAGGACGAATAAAGTCCTTTCAGCATTATATTCTGCGGCTCTTTATTGAGAGCCAGTGAAAGTTCGATTGCGGCGCGTTCAACCTGACCGGCAATATTCAGCAAAAGTGCCAGATCAACACGTGCCCATATGTCATCCGGTTTCAGGCGGCAGATTTCTTCCTGACAGATAACAGCCTCTTTATACTGTCGCTTCTGGCGCAGAAGAATCATGATGGCGCTATATGAAGACAGGAGAAACTTTTTATCTTTGATGGAGGCGTTTATTTTTTCCATATCGACATGGCGTTCCGGTTTCGTCCGCGCAATCATGGCCAGTGCAAAATGGACATCGGCCAGAGACGAATCAAGACGAAGCGCTTCTTTCAGGGGTGTAATCGCTTCGGCCTCACGCCCTTTATTCTTGAGCGCCATACCGATCTGCTTTTTCTCGAGCGCAAGTTCCGCGTTGTCACGGATTTTTTTTGTAGTTTTCATGCCGCTGGATTTTTCCTGCAGACGGCGCTGCTTTCTGTTTATGCTCATAATATAAATGATGGCATGAATGACAGGAATTGACCAGCGGCTTTCAATTGATAAGTGATTAAAATTGTAGAGCAAAAAATATTTTATGAGAGATAAAAAAAGGACGTGGCGGCGGAGAGACTCCTTGCAGTGCTGCCACGTCCTTTTAGGATGCCGCTTTTTCCTGATCTCCATCCTGGAGAGAAAAAGCAGCCGTAAAGGGGGCTTCCTGCCGTCCTCTTGTGACCATGTTCTGTATTCTTCATCCTGAAGCAGACGCAATGGTCAAAATGTGATCGGCATCCTGCCTTCCCATTATTCTTTCTTCCTTCTTTCTCCCGAGAGAAGGAACTTGAATTAGAACAATCTCAAAATCGACTGCTGTGACTGCGAGGCCAGTGAGAGCGATGTGACGCCGAGTTGCTGTCTTGTCTGCAGAGCCAGCAGTTTTGCGCCTTCCTCGTTCTGGTCAGCGACGGTTAATTTATCTGCGCCTTCGGTAAGCGTATTAATGATACTCTTGGTGAAAACCTCCCGCGCTTGAATGACGCTGAGAGCGTTTGCAAGAGTTGAGCCAAAACCGCGCACCAGTGCCAGGGCATCTCTTACATTGGCAATCGTGGCATCAGTCGAGGAAACACGCGAGAAATTCGCAGATACCAGACCCAGTCCATCGGCGGTGAATGTAACACCGCTTGTGGTCAGGGCGCTGGTGCGGAATTCATTGAAAACAGTAAAGAGATCATCACCGTTGAGCAGGTTCGTACCGCGATAGCCGGTATCTCCATTGGTCACAAGCTGGGTAATCTGGTCACGGAGGGTTTCAAAGTCTGATTCCAGCTGTGCAAGCTCTGCTGCGGCAGAGGCCAGACGAATGGTTTCGCTAACCCTTTGTCCGGCTGCGCCGGAGGCAAAGCCGCCACCTGCAATATCAAGAACCCCAAAACCGAAATTAGCGGTAAGCGGGCTGGTCGCGCCGCCAGTACCGTCAACACCGATCTCAATACTCACAAGATCCCCGCCAATAGGTTTGAGGGTCAGGGCGCCTGTTGTTGCATCATAAGCCGCTTGAATCTGTGTATTCAGGCTGGTGTTATTGTTGATCTGGTCAACAAAATTCTGGATAGAAACCGGATTACCTGCGGCATCGGTTAAATTGATGCGCTGTACCCCGCCGCCATTAATGCTGATAACATAGTCATCATTCACGTTATCAAGGTTGGCAAAGAGAGCATTTCCGAACTGGTCTTCCAGAACGTTGAGCGCATCACTGGCATCAGCAATAACGGGTGTTGCGCCGCTACCGTCATAAAGAGCAAAGGATTCCAGTATCACATCGGAGAGCGCTGTAAACTGAACATCGCTGTTGCCCGTACCATCACTTGTTAATCGTGCCGTGTTGGCAAAACCGAGTTCGGCAGCAAGGGCAAGATTATTCGGGTTGGCATCGGCAGAGCCGGCAGCGATAAATTCCAGATTAAAATCACCACCGTTCAGGGTGCGGATCTGCAAGCGGCCACCATCATCAAGGGATGCCTCGAAAGCCTGCCCGCCTGTGGCGGTTGCCGGCGTACCGAGGTCGCTGATCTGGATATCATTAATAGCGGCCACAAGATCGCCTGAAGACATGTTCGCGGCAATCGTCACTGTGGTTGTTGCGCCAAGCGCTCCACCATATGCCGCTGTTTGCAGGGCGTTTCCATCTTCATCTGTAGCACTGAAGATCAGTGTGTCTCCTGCCGTGATCCCGGGAAGGCCAGTCAGATCATTGATATTGCGCAGATCACGATCACCTTTGGCTTTGGCTTCGGCCTGTCCTGCCGCTAAAGCATCGCGGGCGGCATTGGCAACGGAATCGGCCTGTTCAACCAGACTTGTTAATGCCGTAATACCGGTATCAGCCGATTTGATCACCTGAATGCTCTGGCCAACGGCATCGAGCAAACGGGTGAGGTCGGAGGCACGGTTATTCAGCGCTTGCGCTGCAAAAAATGATTGCGGGCCATCCAGAGCCGAGTTTATTTTCCGTCCTGTGGCAAGCCTGAATTGTGTGGTGTCAATCAGGCCCTGTGTGCTTTGCAGGCTGAGAAGATTGTTCCTCAGGGCTGCGGTTAGAACTACATCGGATGTCATTGTCAAGATTCCTTTCTTTCAAGTTTTATTTTTCTAAATAAGTATTAATTAACGAAGCCTCAGAAGGTCTTCGGTCATTTGGTCAACGGTATTGATGACCCGCGTATTGGCAGAAAATGCCCGTTGCGAGACAATCAGTTTGGCAAATTCATCAGCAAGATCGACGTTGGAGGCTTCAATTGTTGAGGGTTCAAGAAAGCCCGCGCCACCACGTCCGGCTTCCCGCAAGTTTTCCTCACCGGATTCTTCGTTCTCCGAATAAGCCGTTCCCGAAACTTCGGTCAGGCCATTCGGATTGGAGAAAGTCACCAGCGGAACTTTGTAAAGATTCGAAGTTGCGCCGTTGGAGAAACGCGCTACAACCAGTCCGTCACGGGTGATTTCCACACCTGTTCTCAGGCCGAGTTCCGCACCGTTCTGGTCAGAGAAAATCACATCGTAGTTGCCGGAAAACTGGCTGAAACGCTCAATATCGATATCAATATTCTGCGCTGCAGAACCGTTGCCCCAGTCAATTTGAGCCAGATTGATGTCAATATTGCCCTGCGAATCGGAGCGGGCGTTCAGACTGCCATCGCTGTTGAAGTTAATCAGGCCGCGTGAAAGGCTTGTGCCGTTCGGGTGAATGATATTTACCTGCCACCATCCGCGATTGTTATAAGAGGTGTCCCCCGGCAAAAACTGGAAAGACGGAAACGAGTTCAGATCGCTAAGTGCTTCATTGCTGTAAGGCGGGTTGTCGGTTGCCAGACCATTATCAAAATTTGGTGCTGCACCGGACAGATCATCCGATGTAAAAGTCTGCGGATTTGCAGTGAGTGTAATGCCAAGACTTGTAAGGGGTGTTCCGCCCGTGTTTTCAAGTGTTAATGTCAAAGGAGGAGGGGTCAGAATTCCCGGAAAATCACTCCGCTGGATGACAAGTTCACCATTATTGCCAAGAAAAGCATCTACACCGATACCGGCATTATTGATTTCAGTAATAATATCATTGACGGTTTGTACCTGTCCGGCTGCTGCGGGCGCAGCGCCGACAACTGTCAGTGCCAGCGGGCCGCCGAGTTCAGAGCTGATTTCAAAAGTATTGCCTGCTGTCAGGCCAAGATCAGTGACAAGATTGTTTGTTGCCAGAAGGCCATTAATTGTGCCGTTTGCTGTGGCGGAAGGGCCATAGGTTTTTGTGAACTCGAATGTCATAACCTGTGATTGTCCCAGAGAGTCAAAAACGGTCAGTCCCCTTGTAAAATCAGGGCTTATAAGATCGCTGGAGGCTGTACTAAACGCTTTATCAACTTCCGCAGCATCAAGGTTCAGTGATAATTCGGCAGAGTTTGTCGGGCGGGTTAGTCCACCAAGAAAGGCAACATCGGCAGGAACAAGAGAGTTCAAATCGCCCTGGTTGGCCGGTAATCCGCCATTCGAATCAAGCGGCCATGCATAAAGAACAAAGCCTGCGGTATTTCTTAGAAGACCCTGCGAATCTTCACTGAACTGTCCACTCCTTGTATAGAGAAACTCTTGCCCGGTCTGTGTTGACCGTTTTACGGTAAAGAACCCGTTTCCGGAGATCGCGGCATCTGTCGCGGAAGAAGTCTGTTGAATGGGTCCCTGCTGGTTGACCTGCTGGATGCGGTTGACCTGTACTGTCCCCGGTGAATAGACGGATGACCGCCCTTCGGATGTTACAAGACTGAAAAACGAGGCTTCCGACCGTTTAAAGCCAACAGTATTCACGTTGGCAATATTATTGGCGATCATCGAGGTAGATTGAGCCTGTACGCCCAGGCCGGAAACGCCGGTAAAAAGTGCTCCAAAAAGACTCATATTCTATCTCCTTTGTTAAATGACGGGTTTATTTTTTCTTTGTATCTCATGAACTTGTTCCTATGATTTCAATTGCTTGAGTTGTGCTGTCATTTCATCAACCGTATTGACCACGCGTGAATTCGCGGAAAAAGCGCGCTGGCTGACGATGAGATTGGCAAATTCATCAGCCAGATCGACATTCGAATTTTCAACGGTTGCGGCTTCGATAATGCCGGAACCTCCTGTTCCTGCGGCATTCATGATAAGGTCTCCGGAGTCCTGTGATTGCGAGAACACTGTTCCGCTCATGGCACGAAGGCCGTTGGGATTTACAAATGTGGCAAGGGGAACCTGAAAGATTTCAAGCGTCTGGCCGTTGCTGAAAGAGGCGACAACAAGACCTTCTCTTGTGATCGTGACACCATTCAGTGTTCCTGCGGCAGCTCCATTCTGGCCGGAAGACAGGACGTTAAAATCTCCGGTGAACTGGCTGAAATTTGTATTGACGGTGATGCTGGTTTCTTCCGTGCCGGACGCACTGTCAAAATTGATATTGTTTAATACAATTTCGCGGTTGCCGCTGGCTGCAGGGATCGCGTTCATCGAACCATCACTGTTAAAATTAACCATGCCTGTGGTGATGGGAACCCGTGGCAGTGCCGGATTGTTCGGGTCCGCAGGATCGGCTGTTGTAATATTAACTTCCCACCAGCCATGCGTATTGGGATCAGTTATATTGGAGAATGCTGGGAAATCAGCCTGATTGGGATAGAGTGCCCCACCATTTAATGCGACTTCCGGTGCAAAAGACAGCGCAGGCAGGGCAAGGCTGCCAATACCGGAAAGCGGTGTTCCTGCAGTTTCTGTAAAATCAAGATTAACGGCAGGGTCATTGGCCTGAAAAACAAGATTGCCATTTTCGTTTATTGAGGCTGTCACCGCATTTCCACCACCAAGCGATCCGTTGATATGGTTTGTTAATTCACCAATGGTGTTGACGCGTACCTGTCCAGCGCCTGCCGGCGCGCCAATAATATATTCCTGCGTGCCTGCGCCGGAACTGACCGTAAAACTGTTTCCGGCACTAATGCCCGGGAAAATCGCGGGATCAGTAAGGGATGTTAGAAAATCGAGTCCGGGTGTCTGTGATGTTGCCGAGGCCATAGGTCCTGTAATTTTACGGTACTCGAATGTGATATCCCGTGCCTGACCAAGACCGTCATAAACAGTAATGCTGCGGGCAAAGTGCACGGGCTGGTTATTGACAGGTAAGGGCTGCCCCAGTATCTGCGTATTAAAAGGTTCCTGCGCGGCATTCAGATTGACTGTCAGGTTTGCTGCTGTTGTCGTCCGGAAGGCTGAATCAAGCTCGTTGACATCTGCCGGAACAAGACTGGAAGTTGTCGGGCTGCTGGAAACGTTGCCATTGGCATCGACAGGCCATGCATACAGAACAAATCCGCCTTCATTGCGTAACACGCCATTGACATCAGGTGTGAATGTGCCGTTGCGGGTGTAAAGAAACTGTAATGCCGGATCATCATTTGATTTGACGGCGAAGAAACCGTTTCCGGAAATCCCCATCGAGGTTGAGTTCTGGATCTGTTGCAAAGCACCCTGAATATCAACGCGCTGTACTTGTTTTGATAAAACGCCGCCATTGGCAAAACGGGCAGACTGGGTATTATTGACCACAAGATCATGAAAAACCGTATCGGATTTTTTATATCCAATTGTCGTCATATTGGCGATATTGGTCGAAATGCTTGCCGTTGACTGCGTTTGCGCATTCATTCCATTGACGCCGGTATATAATGAGGAAAACAGACTCACTATATAGTCTCCTCTTCAACGGGTTCTTCGGGCAGAGTGGCGTTAATGACCTGTCCCAGCGGGACGGCGCGTTCGCCGATCAGCAGATATATAATGCCGTTCTGTGATTCAATGCCGCGTACGCGTCCTGAAACAACGGTGCTTGTATCAATGGGTTTGCCTTCATGGTTGAGGGCATCCAGAGAAATGGTGTATGTCCCGGCCTCTACTTTTCCGCCGCCAACATGGGATCCATCCCAGACGAACTCATGTGCGCCAGCTTCTTTATTGACATCTTTGGTGAAGACCAGGCCGCCTTTTTCGTCATAGATATTGATTTTTGCCTGCGAGGACGTTTCTTCAAGTGCGTAGCTGACTTTGACCGGCGCAGCACCGTCATAGCTTGCCTCGCTGCTGATGTAACTTGCATCAAGTCCGACATAACCAAGGGCAACGCTGGAAATACTGCCGAGTTGCAGACTAACCAGATCATCAAGTTTCTGGTTGGTGTTGATCGCCTGCTCGACCTGCGAGAACTGCACAAGCTGGTTTGTGAACTCTGTGGAGTCCATAGGGTTCATAGGGTCCTGATTCTGAAGCTGTGTGGTCAGAAGAACCAAAAACTGGTCAAAATCTTCGGCCAGTTTAATTGACTGTGCCTGTGTCTTTTGTGCGTCTTGTACAACACCTGTGACGGTTACATCAGATACCATTTCTATTCTCCCTGTTGTCTCTGCTAGACCAGTGCGTCATAGCGTGTCAGTCCCGTTTCGGGATCGACATACCAGTCCATTTTTGCTGTTATAATTTCTATGGGCGCGTCATCTGTTTCATTTGAAAGACCGCCGCCGCCGGAGTAACCGCCTGTGCTGTGCTCATCCTGTTCGAACATGTTACCGTCCTGCGACATTTCAAAACTCAGTCCACCATCGGCATCAATGCCGGCATCCTGTAGGGCGCGCTCAAGAATATGGGCATCGCGCTGGAGCATCAGGAATGTTTCCGGTTTTTCGGCAACCAGAAGCGCCTTCATCGTATGACTGTCCTTGTTGAACTCCATGCGGATTGACACGCGGCCAAGCTCCGGCGGATCAAGCTGGATCGTGATATTTTTGCTTTCGCCATTTGTTGTGTTTTTAGCAATGACCGAAGCAATCATTTGTGTTGCCGGATGCGGCATTCCTGCCTGCTGGATATGACTGATCATGCTCGTTAATTGTGCAGGGCCGGTCAGATTCAGGCTATGGCTGCTGCCTGTTGTAAAATCCCAGCCTTCGGGGAAAATATCATTCAAAACAAAGCCACTTGAAACTTCGCCCGGGAGCGGGGGTGTTCCTTGTATAGAGCTAAGGCTTGCGCCTATATGCTCTCTGACTTGCCTGATAGCGGTTTCAATGCCTTTGTTCGGGTTGTCTGGAAGTCCGTATTTATCGCTGCCTTGCGCCTTTTCAAGGATTCGCAGAACATCTTCAAAATCATTGCTTTCTGCGGGAAGATCCTGCCCGTCAGCCCCTGTTGTCAGGGCGTTCAGTTTTGTTGCCAGATCACTTTGCTGCTGTGTTCCATTGGTGGCTGTTTGTGGTGTGCTGATATCACCTGCCGGATGCTGTGGCTGTGTGATGACAATGCCGCGTGGCAGAAAGATTGCTTCCTTTCTGCTTTCTGGCGGCAGGATGTTGACAAGTCCAAGGATAAAAGCTTCGCCCTGTTCATTGCCATTCGTAATATCTTTTAAAATCGCGGTCAGTTTTTCAGGTGATAATCCTGTGGCAATCAGAGCAGGGGAGCTTTCCTGACCGTTGCGTTCATGAATATCAATTTTAAAAACAGCCTCTCCATTTTCTTGCGGTGTTCCGGCTAGAAGTGCTGTGATAATGCCCTGTAGTTTTTTTCCGGCGCTGGCCGTTGCTTTTTCAAGGGATGGCTTGTCTAGTGTTGTGGTTGGTGTGCTTGCCGTTCCCTGAATGTTTTTTGTAATATTTTCGGGTGACAGAAACTGCATTTTTAAAGCGGCCAGCTCTTCCGGCGTGAAGATGTCTTCTAATACCGCGCCATCCGTTTCTGTCAGTGCCTGTAAAATCTGCTCAATGCCTAGAGGTTCTGATGTACTTTCATGGGGCGTAACGCCGATAAAGTCCGTATTCCTGACAGTACCGATTTTCAGGGCAGAGGCTTCCGGTGTTTTTAAGAGAAGCTGGTTTGCCGTAGCGTCGCCTTTGTCATGCTTTTCTATATCTGTATTGCTCGCTGCTGTTAGACGCGCAAAAATCAGATCCATGAAATTCAGTCCGGCTGCTCCGGAAAAAATGCCTGTACCATTAGAAAGGGCTTGTCCCGGGACAACGCCGCCTTTGCCGTTACCGGTTGCAATCTGCTGTGTTAAGAATGCGCTGATATTCATTGCTTGCTCTTTCCTTTATGCGGACTCGCTTAAACCGATTGACACAGGGCGCTCATTTTTATTCAGTTCGCCTTTGGCGCTATAATTCACATTGTTTTTTCGGGCGCTTTCACGGGCGGAAGTCATGATCCGGTCATTCAGGCGATAGACACCACGGCGCAGTCGATCAATGGCTTTGAGGTTTTCGGACATGACACCGGAAAATTCTTCCTGCTTTTCGGCAAGCTGCTTTTTGAGAGCGATATCTATATGCTGTAATTCATCCTTGCGTTCGAGCAATTGCTCCGCGCCATACTGATAATGACGGGCGGCTTTAAGTTTTTTCTCCTGAAGCCCCAGAAATCTTTTGGTATCGGCAGAATATAGCGCTTCATTCTCTTCCACATAGACGCCACGCAGCATATCAATGGTGTTCATCATCTGCTGCATGGCCTTGTTTGGATCGCCGGACAGAATGATTTTCCTGATATGCTCTGTTTCGGGTTTAAGGGTGTCCATACTCATCGGTTTCTTTGTGGCCATTATTTTATTCCTTTTGCTGTGCTTCCTGAATTTTGATCAGCTCTGCTTTCACATGCTCTGCAATTCCTATGCCACCATGTTCGGCCATAATCTTTCCGTACTCCTGCACCATGAATCCGTTGAAGATTTCTTCTCCGTGACCGCCGCCGAACAGGGGATCGGATTTGTTGATTTCAGCAAACATGGGTTTGAGCATTTCCGAGAGAAAAACAGCCTCGAATTCCTTGGCAGATTCCTCGATCTTGTCGAAATTCCTGATGGTGCTCTGCTGCTCCAGCATCTGCGCTTTGGCTCTGGCCTGCTGCTGCGCGGCCTGCATAAGAGAAATACTGGAGTCTGCGGTGATAAGAGGGTTCATAGTCTATCCATCACATTGATTGTATGTCTGCCTGCAACGCGCCTGCGGATTTGATCGCCTGCAGGATTGTGATTGTGTCACGCGGCGCGACACCCATACGGTTCAGTCCGGTGACAAGATCCTGTAGCGTTACGCCTGTTTCCAGAATTCCAAGTTTGACATCATCACCTGTATTGACCTGAATATCGGTACGCGGCACCACAACAGTTTGGCCTTGCGAGGAGAAAGGATTAGGCTGGGATACCTGCGGTGTTTCAGTGATTTTGATTGTCAGACTACCCTGTGCAATCGCAACGGTACTGACCCTGACATCCGCGCCCATTACAATAATGCCGGAGCGTTCGTCGATCACGACGCGGGCAACCTGATCCGGCTGAATAGGGAGTTGCTCGATATCGGTAATCAGATCGACAATCGTGCCTTTAAATCCGGCGGGCTTGCTAAGTTGAATGCTGCCGGAATTTTCGGCTGATGCGGCATCTGCCGATAGAAAACCGTTAATGGCCTGAGAAATGCGGCGGGCGGTTGTAAAGTCCGGATTGCGTAGTGCCAGCCGTATTGTGCTGAAATCTTTCAGGTCAAACTTGATTTCACGCTCGACAATACCGCCTTCGGGAATGCGGCCTGATGTCGGGATGTTACGGATAAAAGTTGCCGCCTGTCCCTCGACCGAGAACCCGGCAATATTTACCGATCCCTGTGCCACGGCATAAACTTCGCCATCCGCACCCATCAGGGGGGTCACCAGTAGCATACCGCCTTGCAGACTATCGGAATCTCCCAGTGTGGAAACACTGACATCAACGCGTGATCCCTGATTGGCAAAGGGCGGTAAAGTGGCTGTGACCATAACGGCGGCAACATTGCCTGTATTCATATTCTGGCCACGGATATTCACGCCAAGGCGCTCAAGCATGGCAATCAGGCTCTGCTCGGTAAAGGGCGAATTGCTAAGAGAGTCTCCTGTGCCATTCAGTCCGACGACAAGCCCGTACCCGACCAGCATATTCTCCCGCACCCCTTCAATATCAACGATATCCTTGATGCGTGTGGTTTTGGCCTGTGCAGAAACGGAAAGTCCGCCCAGTAGAAAAGCGGTTGCGCTGAAGGCGAGGGCTATATTTTTCAACTGTCTCAGCATAATTTTTGCCATACTTTATAAAAGTTATCTTGCTCCATCAGGAACATTGCGAAATCTGTGCCAGTTGTTATGGGGAAGATTTTCTTTTATTTTTCAGGTGGTTATGATTGCGCTATTGGATAGTCTTCTGAGGTTTGTTGCTGATATCCTCCCTGTTCTGACCCGGCAAATTTTTCCGATGGTCAGAATGTTGCTCAATCCTGTTCTTGAATGATGGGCAGAAATGACAGATACTACCCGTATGAAAATAGAAGGGACGGATAAAGCAAAACAGGCGGGGCAGACCAGGAAGAAAGGTTCTGTTTCTTCCGGTGAGGGCTCGTTCGGGAGTATGATTTCTGGCGGAGCGAAGGAAGCGTCCGGCGCGTCTGCGGCGCAGTCTCTGGCCAGAGTTGATTCCCTGTTATCTGTGCAGGCTACGGAAAGTCCAACCGAGCGTGCGGCGCGGAAGCGGATGGCGCATCGGGCAGATACCATTCTTGATGAACTTGACAAGATCCGTACAGGGCTACTATCCGGCACGCTAACAGTCGGGCATGTGATTGATGTTGCCGATATTGTGGCGGCGCACCGTGAAAAAATTATGGATCCGGCTTTAACGGCCATTCTTGATGAAATTGATTTGCGAGCGCAGGTTGAAATTGCCAAAATGCGCAAAGCGCTGGATAATCGCAAAATCTAGTCGTTTGTGGCTTGATTTCAGGAAAGGATGTGCCTATATTCTCGCTTCATTTCTAATAAGATAAATGTATGTTGAAAGGATTTTACTGTCATGGCATCACCAGCAAGTGTTCTTATACCGCCAGATTATGACCCGAAAGATGACAAGGGTGACTTTATGAACCCGACCATGATCGAGTATTTCCGTGTCAAGCTGATCCGCTGGCGGGAGGAGCTTTTGCGGGAGTCCTCGGATACGATTGCCCATACATTGCAGGAAACAGAGCTTCAGCAGCCCGATCTTGCAGATCGTGCCACGGCAGAAACCGATCATGCTCTTGAGCTGCGTACCCGTGACCGCGAGCGCAAGCTGATTACCAAGATCAACGAAGCATTACTGCGCATTGATGACGGTTCTTACGGCTATTGTGAGGAAACAGGCGAGCCGATTACAGTTGCAAGACTGGATGCCCGTCCCGTGGCAACCCTGAGCATCGAAGCGCAGGAACGTCACGAACGCATGGAAAGAACCCATCGGGAAGAGTAGGATATTGTTCTGTTCTGCAACTTTTCGTAAATAAAATGTCGGTAGCCTGGAATCAGCATTCCTCCGGAATTTCAGCGGGAGAGTTATCGAGATTTAAGGGGAAAAGGCGGGGTCAAGACCCAGTGTTAAATCCTGTGATTCTTTAAGGATGTGCCCTGTATTGGTAGCAAGGGCACGAATTTCTTTCTGGTTGTCAGAGGAAAGCGGCTTAATTCCGTTCAGACGCTGCTGTGCTGCTACCGAGATTTCAATAATATCTTCGGATGTCTGGTCTGTAACCTTTGGAAGATTTTCGGCACTTTTTGTATCATTATGTGCCTTGAACAGCTTCAGAAGCGGGTTGTTCGCAATAATCGGCGGTATGGTCATGGTATTATCCTGACTTTCTCTTCAAACTAGTCCTGTTCATTATATCATTGATCTATTTACTAAACCATGAAGGATCAGGAAATTGTTAGTGTTTGTTTGTAAGGGGCTGAAATTACATTATTTTTATAGTCATTTTCAAGCTTTTTTCTTGTAGTTTCTGCCTGTGGAAACTTTTCCTCGACAACATGCATCAGACCTGTTCCGTAGAATTTGCTATATTGCCCGGGTTTTCCATCTGCGGGATAGAGGATAAAACTTGTGTAATCACCAATGATTTGCGCCTGCTGCTCATTACAAAAATCATCAAAATGCGCGTTTTTAGTGATTTTATATTGATAATCATGACAATGCTTGAAAAAATAGTTGTAAAGCGCAAGAGAATTCTGGTTTTGCCAGATATGTGTCATTTCATGCATAAAAAGATGTAACTTCCTTTGTCTTTCTTTGCTGTAATCGGGGGAATATTTCTGATCCTTGAATGTTAGATGCTTTTTACTTCCCAGAAGAACGCCGCCGGAATCTTCTGTCAGGGCTTTAAAGTGTTTTTGAAGGCCGATTGTATTGATACTATCTCCAAAAATATCCTGTGGCAGGAGGGATTCACCTGCTGTAAGTGGGATTCCCTGTTCATATATTGCATCATTATATAAAAAAGCGGCTTCAAAACCTGCATTGACAAGAACAACAGCCGCGATCGTTCCCATTGCTGCCTTTTTAAATTGCTTTCTTGTTTTATGCCAAAAAGTGTCCTTTTCGTTATTCAATGTAATTTCCTCTTCAATTTTTCATAATTGTAAAGAAGGCAAGGCGAATTGTAAATGAAAAAATGCAGGGGGGGCAGCCATATGGGGGGACATGACATTATAGTCAAGTTTTTTGATCTGGCGCAAATAAAGCCTGGAAAGTCGTCTGTGCGTTTGTAGCAGGGGGCTTTGCGGTTTTGTCCGGGTAAGGTCGGTTGCGCGTTTTGCAATCATTTCCGTGATATTCAAATAAGAGGATTCCGGCTTTAAATCGTATAAGGCTGTTTCGCTGATATGATGCCTGGCCATTAAATCGGCAGGCAGGAAGCAGCGTTGCTGCTGCGCATGGAAGGGAACAGCGCGTAGCAGTCCTGTCAGGCTGTAGGATGTCGCAATATTTCTTAAAACAGTGTCTTCTTCTGTTTGTTCTGTAATTTGCAAGGCAAGGCGGACGAGAGGAGTATTGATATAGTCAGCGTAATGTTCCAGTCCCGGCAGGGAGGCCGGAGGGACATTTTGAAGGTCAAACTCCCGCGCATAGATTAAAGCATCAAGCCACTCACGCGATAAATTAAAGGTTTTTATGGCCTGATAAAGAGCCGTCAGAATTTCATTTGGCTGGACAGTATCTTTCTCGTAAATCTGTGCCAGCGCATCACGCCACCATTGTAATCTGATAAGACCAATGGTGGTATCGGTGACAACCTCCCGTGTTTTTGCAATTTCATGATTAAAGGCGAACAGCGCCCAGAGCGCCGGACGCTTTTCCGGCGGCATTTTCAGTGTTATCAGGAAGCGGTCAGGATCGTAACGCCGCACCAGATCTCCGCAATAGGGAAGCGTAATTTTTACCATGGGCTATCTTTACCGCGAAGAAAAATATTTTGCACTGCAATTTTTTGCAAAATGGCAAATGAAAAAAAGCGCCATTTGCAACTGTGCCGGAGTCTGTTACTTTATAGGAGTTTCAATTTCCTGATCCTTGAGGTGTTTTTATGGAAGATAGAGCAGGGGCAAACGATCAGATCGTGAGCGAGAGTGCGTTTTATATGTGGCGTTCCTTGTTTGCTGTGGCACATGCCGATAATTTTCTGGCGCTGGAGGAGCAGGGCATGCTTTCCAGTTATCTGGATACAGTTCCATTTTCTCCGGCGCAGCTTTCCGTCTTGCGTGAAGACATGGCGACACCGCAGAATATAGAGCAGATGTTCGGGAAAATTACAAAACAGGAAGATCGGGATGCCTTTTTTGAATTGGCGCGTAAGCTGGTCTGGTGCGATGGAGATTTGGAGGTGCGCGAGCAGGCGCTGTTGCAAAGGCTGGAGGCCTTGAAAAATGATGGGGAGGCGCCTCTTGAAAATGGATGCTGCTTTAAAGGTTTTTTTAGAAATATGCTGTGTAAAATAGCAGGCAAAGGGAATTGAGATTATCATGCCGGATATGGAAGAAGGAATAAGTGAAAGCCGCTTTTATATGTGGCGTGCCGTATTCGCCATGGCTCATACTGATCATGAGGTGACGGACGCAGAAAAAATATTCATGAATAATTATATTGTTCAAGTTCCGTTTTCTGAGGCGCAAAAAGAAATTCTGCGCGAGGATATGGTGGTTCCGCAAGATGTTTATGACATGTTTTCGATTATCACAGAACCGGAAGATCAGGGGCAGTTTTTCCAGTTTTCCCGTGAACTGGTCTGGTGTGACGGCGATCTGGATGCGCAGGAAGAAGCCATCAAGGAAAGATTGAACGCGGGTCAGATGGATAGGGTTGGTCGGACGCAGATGGAAAATGAATTGCATAAGTCACGTGCAGAATCAAAAATGTGGCGGACTTCCGAAAATCGTAATTTCGAGCAAAATGCTGAAAATTTGCTTGGATTCGGGTCGCTTCTCCGAAAAATGATAGGAGGTCACTGATGACAAATAATGTTAGTGAGAGCCGGTTTTATATGTGGCGAGCTATTTTTGCGCTCGCTCATGCCGATCATATTGTGACGGATGAAGAATATCGGTTTATGCAGAAAGCGCTGGATACCGAAAATTTTTCAGCGGCACAAAGAGCCGTGCTGGAACTGGATAGAGAGCAACCGCAGGAAGTCATGCCTTTATTCATGAAAATAGAAGATCAGGAGGATCGCAGCCGTTTTTTCTATTTCGCTCGTATGATGTGCTGGAGCGATGGAAATTTCGATGAGCAGGAGCAAAAGATAATGCTTGCACTGGAGACCGTCCATGTCCGCAATATTGATTTTGACAAAGCACTCGCCAGCGTCGATATGGAGCTCGATGAAGAACAGAAAGAGATGATTGCCGAAGATATGGAACGGGATTCCAATCCGTTTATGAGCTTCTTCCGCCGTTTCTGGCCGTAATAGTCTTACCCCATGATTTTCTCTTTATAATGTTTTATAGAAATTTTGACAGATTGTTTTCACATATGGTACGGATTGTGCGGGATGTTTTTTTAATTATGAGAAGGGTTATTAAATGGATAAAGGATTAAAATTATCGGCGCTGTTATTAACATGTGCACTGGGCGCGGCCTCCTGTACATTGTCGCCGGAAAAAGGGGATGTCTGGACACCTGTTCCCAAAGGGTCACCTGCCGAGAGAATGCTTCTGACATTTTCTGAAGCGGCCTGTAAGGAAACCGGCTCTCACATTGCTATTATCAAAAATGAGGATCGCTCTCTCGAGGTTGTAGAATACACAGCCCAAAACCCTGATACGCTTCAGCACACTGATGAGCAAACCGTGTGGCATGATGCCGGACGCCTTGTCATTGAAACACGTCCTTATACATCCGGTGCGAATGATCGTAAGAGTGGTTTGCCAGTTTGTGCAGGTGCTTCTATGATTAATCCTTCGCGGTCATAACTTTTTTCTGTCGTAAGACGATCAAACGAGTTTTGTCAGAACGGGAATAGAATATCATAAACCTGCTGACCGTAGCGGGGCTGCTGGACATCGGTGATCTGGCCTTCGCCGCCGTAGATGATACGGGCTTCGGCAATCTGGTCGTAGCCGATGGTATTATTTGTTGAAATATCTTCGGGACGGATCACGCCATCGACCTGCAGAATTCGTTTTTCGAAATTAACCCGGACTTCCTGACTGCCGTTAATGACCAGATTGCCGTTCGGTAGAATTTGCGTGACCAGTGCCGCAAGCTTGACTTCGATTTTTTCTTCGCGGTCGATCGTGCCACTGCCCTTGCTGGTGGATGTCGAGCCAAGACTGGCAAGGTTTGTGGGGTCAATTGATTCCGGCAGGATTCGGCCAAGACTGTTTTCATAGCCAAGTAATTTAGGAAGCTCGGCGGACTCGCCACTATTTCTGCTGCGCTCGCTTTCATTGTCAAGCTCCGCTTTATCCTGAATCTCGATCAGGACAGTCAGGATATCACCAATATTGCCGGCGCGCTGGTCTTTGAAAAATGTTGTGCGGTTGGAAGCCCAAAGGGAGTTTGGCTGTTTTTGTATATTGACGGGTGCCGGCATCGGCATACTGATCGGCTGGTATCCGGATTTTAATTGCGGGTTCTGGATGGGTGCCATTTGTGGCGGGTTCCCGACGTTTTCCAGTCTGTCCATGGCGCTACAGGCACTTAAGGAACAGCCAAGCAACAAGGCCAGACCAAAGTTTTTATATTTTTTAATGATGCTCAATGTCCTCACTCCTGTTTTTAAAAAACTTATTGTGTAACGGATACAAGAGACTCGCCTTCGACAAAGGCCTCTATCGTGCGGTTGCTGCTTGTATTCACAACACGGATCAGATCACCTTTTGCGCCGTTTTGCAGAGACTTTCCCTGTGCGTTCAAAGTCATGAATCCGTTATTGTAGGTAATCGTAATGGTGTCTCCCCGTGATATTAGTTGTGGCCGTTCCAGCTCTATTGTACGGACAGGCTTGCCGGAGAGAAGAACACGGCGCGGTGTCATGCCGACAAGATCCTGTTCATTTAAAATAATATCACTTTGCAGATCTCTGCTTTTCATATCAACCCATTCAATATTATAGGCATTGACAACATCGCCGCTGGAAATGGCTTCTTTAAGTACAGGGACAGGAACAAGATGTTCGACTTGACCACTGACCATAAGCTCTGTCAGAGGGTTCTGTCTGGAAGGGGCAACGAGCGTTGCCTGAAACCGTTCACTCTGTGGGTCAAATGTTATTTGCGAGATCTCAATCGTAGCGGGTTCGTTTTGTGGGATAATCATTTCCGGCTGCGCAATATTCATAAATGTCATATCAAAACGTCCGGAGACTCCCTGATTTTTCAAGGATGTACTCAGGGCATTTTTAATATCTTCCGTTTCAATCAATGTGGCGGCACGGCGGATTGTAATCTGGTCAGCATTGCTTGAGGGGCGCCAGGGAAGGTCAAGCGCAATCGCAACGCGCATGAGGGTACGGGCATTTAAAACCATATCCCGTCCTGGCTGCGGTGCAGGTCCCAGCACTTTATCGGCAACGTCTTTGGAGAGACCACCAAAAAGATCCCCGACCGTGAAGACATCGCCGGTAATCAGGGCAACAGGTTTCAAACTCGCTGCCAGCGCATTCCGCGCCCCGATCACAACAAACATGAGGCCGATTGTCATAGACAGAATAAGGACAATGACTCTGAATGTGAAATCTATCCTGGCAAATGTACTCATGATGTATGTTCCTTTCCTGTTAGCGGAGTTGCGCGACTTGTTGCAGCATTTCATCACTTGTCCGTATAACGGTTGAATTCATTTCATAGGCGCGTTGTGCCGTGATAAGAGACGTAATTTCTTCAACCACATTCACATTAGAGTTTTCCAGAGCGCCCTGACGGATAAATCCGGCATTTTCCGTGCCCGGGTTATTGATCTGGGGGCTGCCGGAGGCGGCTGTTTCCAGAAACAGATTATCACCCACGGCTTCAAGGCCTGCCGGATTAACAAAGGAAGCAAGCTGGATTTGCCCCAGATTACTCATGGCGACCTGTCCGGCGATTTCGGCAAAAACTTCGCCGCTTTCATTGATATCAATTGAAACTGCATTTTGCGGAACGGTGATGTTTGGCTCCAGTGTAAAGCCGCTTGTGTTGACAATTTCTCCGTTCTCGCTAACCTGAAATACGCCGGATCGTGTATAGGATGTTTCGCCGTTTGGCAATGTAATCTGGAAGAATCCGTCCCCTGTGATGGCAAGATCAAGTGGGTTTTCTGTCAGTTGCAAGGCACCCTGTTCATGGATTTTATAGACCGAGCCAACCCGGACACCAAGGCCAAGCTGTAATCCGGAAGGCAGTAATGTACTGATATCCGAGGATTGCGCTCCCGGCTTATCAATGCTCTGGTAGACAAGATCCTTGAAGTCGACACGCTGGCGTTTGAATCCTGTGGTGGTCATGTTGGCGATGTTGTTGGATATGACATCCACGTTCATCTGTTGCGCCAGCATTCCTGTTGCACCGATATCTAAAGACCGCATTGTTCTGCTCCTTGTTTAAAGCCGTTATCTTTTTGAAATAGTATGACTGTCATTCTATGATCCTCTTGATAGACGCTGGATCATTGTCCGTTGCCGCTCATGCTCGGATTGAAGTAAACGCTGTGTACTCTGGTAAGACCGCAAGACATCAATCATGCGCGTCATCTCCAGAACAGGTTTAACATTTGAACCTTCAACCATGCCCTGAATGGCGCGTGTCTTTTCGGCAGGTTTGCCTTCCTGCGTAGTGTAATATAATCCGTCACCCCGCGCTTCAAGCGCTTGAAGATCATCAAATTCCGATATTTTCAATTTACCGATCTGGCCGTTGGCATTGGCAATGGAACCATCTTCTGCTATTTTGATTTTACCGGAATCTTCAGGAATAATAATGGCGCCGCCACCTTCTCCCATAACAGGATCACCGCGTCCTGTCACCAGTTCGCCTTTGACATTGACCTGAAAATTTCCAGCCCTTGTATAGGCTGTTTCTGTGCTGCCCTGTGGCTGAATTCCGATATAACCGGGGCCATTGAGAGCGACATCAAGCTGGTTTCCCGTATACTGCATTGAGCCAGGCTCGTTTGTTTGATAGTGACCGTAATCAAGAACAAAGGAAAGCGGATCCTGCTTGCCGATTGTATCATTCTTGCCTTTTGGTTTTTCAAGAAATTCTGTGAATACCATGTTCTGGCTGCGATAGCCGGGTGTTGACATGTTGGCCACATTATTGGCAATCACATCCATCTGGGCGCGCAGGGCGACCTGTCGTGATAATCCTATATAAATGGGGTTTTCCATGATTTTTGACCCTTTTCCGATAATATTCCAATTTGTCCTGTAAGAAGACACTTGTGTTAGGGCAATGCACTCTTCGTGCCATATAAATAAATTTATTAATTTCATAGGGTTAATATAAAGGAGATGCTTTTCAGATATTGTTCAGGCAGAATTTGACTGTAAAAAAGTTATTTCAGGCAAAAATTTCCTTGTGCATGGAATGGGGGATAAGGCTATGGCTTCTTAACGTGCGTGCTCTATTTTGTTAATATTACAGGTAAAATTAACGGCTTTCGCACAATTTTATGATAGTCTGGTTGTCAGTTTCAGGAAAGATTTGCTATGGCTAAAGACGATTCAATGGAAAAAATAGAACCTACTCTGGATGGCGACGAAGGAGAAGGGGGCGATGAAAATGTGGTGGCTGCCGAAGGCGGTGGCGGGCTGGATGCCAAGAAGATTATACTTTTTATCGTACTGCCGTTTTTTATTCTTGCCGGTGCAGGAGGCGGTCTGTATTTTTCAGGCACACTTGAAAAAATGCTGGGCAGTAAAGATAAAGGACATGAAGCCGAAGATTCGCACGGTAAGAAAAAAGGCGGACATGGCGAAGAAAATGTTTCTATTGATGCTTTCTTTCTCGAAATTCCGGATATGATTGTTAATTTAAATGCTGATGGCGGCGAGACACGCTACTTGCGCCTCAGTGTCCAGCTTGAGCTTGGCAGTCAGGTTGACCTTCTTGCCGTCGAAGCTGTGATGCCACGGGTTGTGGATCAGTTCCAGACTTATTTGCGGGAATTACGTGTCAGGGATCTGCGTGGATCACAGGGAATATACCGGTTACAGATGGAACTGCTGTCCCGTGTCAATGCCGCTGCCTATCCGGTCGAGGTCAAAGATGTTCTGTTTCAGAATATTCTGATACAATAAAAGAATAAACATACGCAATCTGGGAAAGGGTATTGATACCATATGAGTGATGCTGGCTCTGAAGAGCTTGAAGAAGAAATGAGCGACGAAGAAAAGGCCATGATGGCGGAGTGGGAGTCCATGGCCAGCGATGAGAACGATGATTCCGTCGAGCCTGATGCTATGCCTGCGCCGGATGGGGCGGGAGAAGAAGGCGGTGGTGCTCGTATTCTTAATCAGGAAGAAATCGATTCCCTGCTTGGTTTTGATGATGATGGCGGCGGCAGTGGTGAAACCTCCGGTGTGATGGCGCTGATTAATTCGGCAATGGTGAATTATGAACGCCTGCCGATGCTGGATATTGTCTTTGATCGCCTTGTGCGTCTGATGTCTACAAGTCTGCGGAACCTGACTTCCGATAATGTCGAGGTCAGCCTTGATCAGGTATCAACGGTACGCTTTGGCGATTACATGAACTCCATCCCGCTTCCGGCGATGCTGTCTGTATTCAAGGCTGAAGAATGGGATAATCACGGTCTTCTTGTGACGGATAGCGCCCTGATTTATTCGATTGTCGATGTTCTTCTTGGCGGACGGAAAGGAACGCCCGCCATTCGTGTGGAAGGTCGTCCTTATACAACAATTGAAACCAAGCTTGTTGAGCGGATGGTTGGCGTTGCGCTGAGTGATTTATCCTCGGCCTTTGATCCTCTGTCACCTGTCAGTTTTTCTCTTGACCGGATGGAAACCAATCCCCGTTTTGCGACAATTACGCAAAGCGGTAATGCCTGCGTTCTCGGGCGGATGCGGGTTGATATGGGAGATCGTGGCGGGCGTGTGGAAATCCTGATTCCCTATGCCACACTGGAACCAATTCGTGAATTGCTGCTCCAGATGTTTATGGGGGAGAAATTCGGGCGGGATTCGATCTGGGAAAATCACCTGACGCAAGAACTTTATAAAACCGATGTCCAGCTTCAGGCTATATTGGGGGAAAAAACGGTATCCCTGCATGAGTTATTGAACTGGAAGATTGGAACGCGTGTGATGTTTCCCACCACAACAGGGGATCAGCTTGAACTTCGCTGTGGTCATTTTCCGATGTTCAGAGGGCCTGTCGGTCAGAAGCAGGGAAATATCGCCGTCCGTATTGAACAATATATTCCGCCGGTACAGGACGAACAATCGTGACGGAGGGAACAGGAATGCTCTTGCCGATAATGATGGACGGGATTGTTATTCTGCTTCTTGCGGGAACTATTTTTTATGCAATTAAACTGTCAGAGCAGATAAAAGTTTTCAGGGACAGCCGTAAGGATCTTGAAAAACTGATCGGAAATCTTTCCGCACAAATTGACAAAGCAGGGCAGGCGATTGAGGGGTTACGTGAGGCGGCGCGCCTTTCAGGGCGTGATCTGCAATCTTGTATCAATGATGCGCAGGGGTTGAGCGAAGAACTCCAGATTATGATTCAATCGGGAAACAATCTGGCAGAAAGACTTGAAAAAGGTGCTGAACAAAAAGGGCGGAGTCATAAAGAACGCAGCCATAATGTATTGCCCTCTCGCGCGGTACGAAAACATGAACCTGAATCCAGACCCGCGCCTTTTGCCGGGTTCTCCATTCGTGACCCTGATTATGATGAAGGCGGAATGGATGTACAGGGTCTTATGCCGGAAGATTATGAGGATGATTCTGCCGGATCATTCGGTAGTCGTGCCGAACGCGAACTTTACGAGGCGTTGAAGAAAAAGAATAAAGCAAAAGCAGGGGCGGGAGGCATAACATGATATTCCGCGCATTATTTTTCCGGCGGCTTCGTATTCTGCCTTTGCTCGTGATCGTGGCAGGGCTTGCTCTTGTTGTGCGTGTTGGTGAATTTGCCGGAGGAATGGAACGCGCCGGAATCGCATTCGCCCAGCAGGAAAGCCATGAGCAACCGCCGCCATTGCCGGAGAGCCATGATGCAGCCTCTGAAAAAAGGGACGTTAAAAATAAGGAGAGCGATGACAAGGAGGATGGGCGCGATTCTGTTCCTGTGCTCTCTGATCCTGCTGCCGCAGAGCATGCGACCGAAGGCGAGGCCATTATTCCCGATGAAAAGAAAGAATGGAAAGATGCATCCGAATCCGGATTTGAATATTCGGATGTGAAGGAAGGCCTTTACAAGGATCTGGCACAGCGCCGTGCGGATCTTGAAAAACGGGAGCAGACCCTGGCAACACGGGAGGCGTTGCTTGAGGCGGCTGGCCGAGAGCTGGATCAGAAAATCCGTGAAATGACGGCGGTACGCAATGAAATTGAAGGCCTGCTCAAAGCACAGTCGGATCAGGAACAGGCGCAGGTTATCAGCCTTGTAAAAATATATGAAGGCATGAAGGCCAAAGATGCCGCCCGTATTTTCAATACGCTTGATATGGATGTTCTGATGGCGGTACTTTCACGGATGTCAGAACGAAAATCAGCGCCTATTCTCGCCGAAATGACAGCAGAACGTGCCCGTGCTGTTACAATCCTCATGGCACAGCAAAAACAGTTCCCTACAATTCCACCACAATAGAGATGCGCTCATGATATAGCGTTATGTGTTATATTAACGTTCTGTTGGCGTGCTTTTTAACAGCTCTTCTTCGGGGTCTTCGTAAAGTTTAAATTCGCTATTGCTATTTTCTTCACGAAACAGATCCTGCAGACCATCGCTTGAGTTTTCTTTTCTGGCACGTTCTCTTTCTATACTTTTTTGCAGGAGTTGTTGTTCAAAGAGAAGGTCTTCTTCGGATATTTCTGTCTGTTCCTGTGCTGTGGCCTCTTCAGGAGAGGGCATCACCGGATTGAATCCGGAGACTGCGGCATCCTGAATGGTTACAGTAAAAGGTGCGGTAACCGTAATGTTTTCAATCCGCACTTGCGCAAAGAGCTTTAGAGTTCCTGTCCGCTCCGGCGTAATTTTAAATGTAAGCGGGGTGTTCTTTTCTACCGAGTGTGAAAGTGCGATTGTTTTATAATCATCATAAAATCCGGTTATATGTGCGTAAGCGCCATTAAGGAGTTGCAGATTATTAATAGAGGCGCCGCTTTTATTTCTGATGAAAAGTCTGACGGTGGTTTCCTGCCCCGTTTTTAGAAAGCCGTTATCAAGTTCAAGCTGGAAGCGGTAATTATTGTTGCTATATTCCATGGAAGATTCTTGTTTTATGGTGGCTTTGTGACAGGATTCCGCACCAGGAATGTTTGTTATAGCAGATGTCTGTGCTGTTTTTTCTGTGCCGGCAACCGCCCATAAGCGGTAGCCGCAATCCGTATGGGGGGTCAGGGTGAAAATATAATCGCCGGCACGATCCGTCGGCAAGGCTGTGACATGATGGAAATCTTCCAGTGCCGGATCAATAATATACAATGAAATATCATCACCGGAACCGGATTGCATGACAGGCGTTTCTTTTTCTTTATGTTCCAGTCTCAGGAGAACCGGATTTTTACGATTCTCTACAAGTGTCCGTGTTTTTATAATCTCGGCGCTCATATCATTCGCCTGAACAAGGGCGCTATTCCCTGCAATTGTTAAAAGAAGACACAGAATTCCTATTATAAATTTCATATACGGCTCCTGAAATATTTTCATAAATTTAGCAAGTGCAGCATGATTCCTGCCTTTACAGACTAGAATATCACTGATATGAAAACGATCTATAGCAAAAATAAAAAAACAATGCCGTTCTGGGGATAAAGAGGGGCTTATGTGTCATAGGACACGCACGAAAATTTTTTACATTGGAGAGGGAGACTCATATGAAAGATCAAACCAGAGATAACACAGCCGTCATTATTGGCTATTGTCGCACTGCTTTTGCAAAAACAAGCCCGAAAAAGCCGGGATTTTTCTCCGATCTTAATCCTGTTAATATGCAAGTGCCGTTAGTAAACGCGCTCTTGGACAGAACCGGACTTGACCCGCAGCATGTCAAAAAAGTGATCACCGGTGCTGTGCATCAGGAAGCAGATCAGGGGCTGAATATCGCCCGCCTTCTTGTCTTGCATAAGGATTGTCATCTTCTTGATACAACCGCCGGAACAACACTGGATATGTTCTGCGCGTCGTCTATGGAAGCCATTGCGATGGCTGATGGCCAGATCGCACGTCACCCCGATAGCGTTTATATTGTTACGGGTGTCCAGAGTATGAGCCATATTCCGATGGGGGGACTCAATCCTGAATTAAGCGAAAAAGTCGAAAGCGGCAATGTTGCCGGATTTATGAATATGCCGATCACGGCAGAAAATCTTGCGGAAATTTATAATGTAAGCCGTCTTGAGCAAGACAGGTTTTCGCTGGGCTCGCATAAAAAACTGGCCGCCGCGCAAGAGGCAGGGTATTTGAAAAATGAAATTGTTCCGCTGGAAGGACTTGATTATGACGATGGTGTCCGCAGTGATACCAGCATGGAAGGTCTTGCCAGATTAAGAACCGTTGCCAAAGACGGCGGCACGGTGACGGCGGGGAATGCCTCTCAGGTGACGGACGGCGCCAGCGCCATGATGCTGACCTCGCAAGCTTTCGCAACGAAAAATAATCTTCCTGTCATGGCCAGAATTATCGGAACGGGAGAAACAGGTGTTGCGCCTGAAATTATGGGGATTGGCCCTGTTAAGGCATCCATTAATGCCCTGAAACACGCTGGCATTACAATGAATGATATTGGCGCGATTGAACTCAATGAAGCATTTGCGGCGCAATCACTGGCCGTTCTTAAAGAGTGGGACGTTCGGGGAATGGCGGTTGATCGGGACAAGGTCAATATTGACGGTGGCGCGATTGCAATGGGACATCCTTT
Organism: Alphaproteobacteria bacterium CG_4_9_14_3_um_filter_47_13; assembly: GCA_002789675.1. GTDB lineage: Bacteria > Pseudomonadota > Alphaproteobacteria > Micavibrionales > Micavibrionaceae > UM-FILTER-47-13. The sequence continues at coordinate 30,083 of PFTR01000027.1, forward strand.
AGGTGCAACAGGAGCAAGGCTTGTGGGTCATCTCGCCGAAATTATGAATCGCCAGAATCTTCAATATGGTTTGGCGACCTTGTGCATCGGGGGTGGGCAGGGCAAAGCCGTTGTCCTTGAAAACCCGAATTTTGTTCCTGAAAAACCGGCAATGTAAGGAAATCACCATGACAAAAGAAATTAAAAAAGTCGGTGTCCTCGGTGCGGGGACGATGGGAATGGGGATTGCTGCGCAGCTTGCCAATGCCGGAATTGAAGTCGTTTTGCTTGATAAGTTTCAAGGCAAGGCGGAAGCCGCTATTGCCAATATGCAGAAAGCAAGTCCCAAAGATGCGTTTAATGCAGGATTTATGGTTCCTGAAAATGCGAAACTTATTAAAACAGGAACAACGGATGATAATTTGCAGGATCTTGCCGATTGCGACTGGATTATTGAAAGCATTCTCGCGCCGCATCCCATTCGCGAGCAGCTTTATAAAAACGTCCAGAAGGTCGCAAAACCGGATGCCATTTTTTCTTCAAACACATCAACCATGCAAGTGGAGTATATGGTTGCAAATCAGGATGATGATTTTAAAAGCCGTTTTATGAATACCCATTTTTTCAATCCGGTTCGCTTTATGCATTTGCTGGAAGTCATTCCCGGCAAAAATACAGATCCGGAAATGGTTAAAGCGATTTCCAGGTTCGGTGACGAAGCCCTTGGTAAAAAAGTTGTTCTGTGTAAAGA
>PFTR01000097.1 GCA_002789675.1 Alphaproteobacteria bacterium CG_4_9_14_3_um_filter_47_13
TTACGCAATGGCGGCATAATTGTTGAAACGGGATTCCACCTTAAAAACGCCGCCAACCTGTCCAACAAAGTAGGACCACCTCTGAAATCCATTTTTGCGGATCATCAACGGGAAGGATTTCATCGGTCTTTGGATGCTTGAAATGGGAGGGATAAATACGCGTGCCATCGCCCAGCGCCATATCTTCAACACACAAATAGCCCTGTCGGCTGCGTTGCGGTGCTGGCAAACCATAACCTTCAACATTTTTGAAAAATTTCACATGCCCCTTGGTGCTCAAAACATTGATCCGATTACGCAAGGAACGAGAGCTGCCAAAGCCATATTTATTTTGAAAACAGTCGGAGAATTGCCGCGCGGTGTAAACGCGACCTTGCAGACTTTCTGTATAAATAAGTTGCAGTATTGCGTCTTTTTTACGCAAAGTTTCCGCATCAGGCTTCTTACTGAGCTGGCTTAAGGCAAGGCGTTCGTGGTTATTAACCTCTGCCCAACCAGTGCTGCTTCTAATAATTGTTTTTTGTGCAATTTCAGGACCGTTACGCAACTCAAAAATTATCGCACGCTCTGGGAGGGTTTCATCTGGCCGATGCAATACCATACCTGATGTGTAATAAGAGCGAAGAGAACCAGCACCGCTTAACGCCTGGAAGGGGTCTTCTTCAACGTGCTTTTTGGAGATTTTTTTTGTATGGTGCGTAAGAATAAGCCCGGCGGCGGGGTTTATTTGATCTCGCAGGTTTTCTACACGCTGCGAGAGAAAGAACATCATTGCATCGTTATCGTTCTCTCCGCCGATACCACCGCCATCAAAGACATTGCGAATAGGATCGATAGCAATAATATCTGGTGGGACATCACCAAAATGATCTTTTACAGATCGTACAACCTGGTGGATCCCATCTTCATTAAGAGTCAGGCGGATCTGAGGGGTCATTAGAAAGTTTTGCTGTAGACGATCCAGCATAGGATCTGGCAAACAGAGTCTTTGAATGCGCTCGCGTAAATAATGGTATTGCACCTCTGCCTGGAGATAAAATACCCGCAATGGCCGTTTGGTGGACAGTCCGAGAAAAGTCTCCCCAGCGGCCATGTGTGCTAAAAGCGAAATCAGAAAATCACTCTTGCCGACCTTGGGCGCACCGCCGAAAACTAGAATTCCACCAGGCGTAAGTAGACGTGGGGCTATTAAATCTTCCGGCATGGGACTGACATCGCTGCGAAGATCAGCCACACTATAAAGAGGTATCAAGCCGAGACGACGGGGCTTATTTTTTGCCACCACCCGATCCCAGTTTTTGATAATCTCACTTATACAAAGCCCTTCAGCCACAGCATCTGCTGCATCCCATTTAGGGGGCTTATCAGCCTGGACCGTCAGAATTTCAACATGAGACGCCCCGGCGCGTGCGGCAGCACTTGCAGCCCTTCGGGCATAGCTTAATCCTGGCTCATCGTGATCAGGCCAAATAATGACCGTTTTATCCGCCAAGGGTGACCAGTCCGTCTTTTCAATTGGTGCCTTTGCGCCGTTCATGGCGGTCGTGGCACAAATGCCCTGCGTTATTAAAGCATCAGCACATTTTTCGCCCTCGACAAGCACCACCGTATCAGCGCCAGCCATGCCCATCTGGTTATAAAGAGGCCTGACGTCAGGTGCTTTCATCACACCGCTACGCGCATCCCACGGGCGAAATTGCTTACGCCCGCCTTTAGGATCATATCGATACACACTGGCAATCAACTTCCCTTGTGCATCGGTATAATCCCATTTTGCGGTTGGCTTGCCGAGATTTTGTGTATGTTTATGGGGTCTGTGTTTACATGATGGCGGCTGTGTAACAGGAACCCCAGCGCCAAGCCAGTTTTGAATGTCAGTAATGAGCTGCGTAAACTGGCTTTTACGATCAAAGCCTTTGACTGCCGCCCATAAGTCTAAAATGTCGCCGCCATCACCTGTAGCAAAATCATGCCATAGCCCGGCCTTTGATCCATGCAGCTCAATAACAAGGCTTTCCCCTTTGTTGCCGCGAACATCACCCACTATAAATTTACCAGCGCGAACAAGGCCGTTCGGGAGAAGGGCATGCAATATTGCAGGTAAATTCTGCACAAGCTGGGATTTAAGCGCCTGTGCATCCGGCGGTTTTAAAGGGATTATATTTGGCGGCGTGTTTTTATTCACCTGACACGCCTCGCGTTTTGGCGTTTAGCACCGTTCAGCCATTTTTTAATCAAACAGCATTTTCGGATAGCTTCCTCTGCATCAGAGATGAGGGCATCAAGCTCTTTCTCAGAAAGCACAAACAGATCGCCAACAGGAGTTTTATATATGTCGTCTAATTCTAGGGGGTTTTTATCGGTGGGCATTTCGCTGATCTCCTTGCGTGTGTAATGGAGATCAGCTTGGGTTATTCAGGGTGGTGAGCGCGTGGTGAGCGGTCGGTGCTCAGCTTATGACGGGGTGGTGATGGTGTATTTAATTAATCTCTATAGCCCTCAAACGCATAGGAATTCATAAACATACGCTCTTTGAATAAGGCTTGATCAATGGGAGAAAGGTCGGCTTCTTTACAGACGACATCCAAATTTTTATTAATCAAAGCAATGAGTTGATCAATGATATTCCTTGCTTGGCCTTCGCTCAGCATGAAGTTTTTTGCCGCTGCCAGACAAGTAATCAAACGGCTTGATCTGTCATTTCTAGCGATCATCATGGCCTGACTGGCCTCACCGCCCTGACGCATTTGTGGGCAAATATCGTAAGCTGGCGTTAGTGTTAGTGCTTTTCCATCCCAGAAGGCCGCATGATTTCTGGCGTGGTCATCGGTATTACCAGATAAAATATTGAATACTAATCGCCCAAACATTTCTTCCAATGTTTGTTTGGGGTTGGTGAAGCGGTGGCGGATAATTTCCGCAAGATCCTCATAGCTGGCGTAATGCGGGGTCATTTCATCCAGCCCCAAGAGTGTAAGAGCTGAGATCATTAACCTTCTCGTCCAGCCATTGTCACTGTATTGACGGTCAAATCTTTCAATCAGGAGCACATCTTTTTTAGATGCACGCGCGAGTTTAACATTAGCCACGTTCAAGCCACATAACTTTGCCATGCGCATGGCGATAAATTCACTTTTAATGACATTGTATTGATCAGTGCTAGATGAAAACTTGGCGATATATTTTGATCGTTCATCATTGATCAGTGCTTTTGGACGAGCGCCGCCAATAGGTGTGCCATGCTGGATGGCTAGTGCAAGATCAGGATTAAGAGACATGCCTTTTTCGATTTGTTCTGCTGATTGTAACAAATCATTCAGACTTGCCTGTCCTGCCAGACGGGGCTCGTAAGTTTTTGGAGATTTTTGAAAATCTAATCCACCAATGCGGTCAGAGCCGGACTCCATCAAATAAGTAAACTCATCCAAATCGCCAGGATCTGCTGTTTTACCTTTTGCGCCAAGAAGCTTATTCAAAATAACCCGTCGCCCCCATGCGTCTGGCGCAGCATCACGAATGCAGCCTGGCATAGGTTCCGTTCCAAAATTTTTCTCCTGTACACCGCTTTTCAAAGGCAGTTCTTTATCATAGATAGGAATCGCATTAGGCCGCTCAAGATAGCTTTGGCCATAGGTGAACAGAACGCGCTTGTCTGCTTTTGTTAACTTTCCCGCAACAATTGGCTCAGTTTCTTCTGGAAGCCAGATCCATACATAAATTTCATTATATGAGGTACTAGAAGTCATCATCGACATCCATCTTTGTTTTCTTAATCCGGCTTGGCAGGAGCGTTAATTTATCGTCAATAATTTTGTTTTTAAGAACAAGATCATTATAGTCCGAATTAAAGAATTGCAGCCCCAGAAGGTTTGCAGCTTCAAATACAACACCGATACCGCAAGCATGGTCTCCGTTTTCTATCCGGCGCAACAACCCGCGTGAAATACCCGCGCGTTCAGCCAGCTCCTGCGCGGTGATACCGCGCTCCAGCCGCGTAGATTTAATGTGCCCACCCAATAGTCTGATAGCCTCATCAGTATAACGTGAATATGCTCTAATTTCTTTTTTTGCCAAACCGCCCTCAAATGCTCTATAAAAAGCCCATAAAACAACTTAATGGACTATATATAAACCATTATGCTTAATTGGCAGGGGTTTGTCAAAGGTTATCTCAGCTTACCAAACGATGGATGATATTCGTCACCACACCCCAGATATGCAGACGGTTTTTTCCATTCAGCTTAATAGGCTCGTATTTATCATTTTCCGGTTTTAGATAAATATCGCTGTCCTTAATCTGCAGACGTTTGACGGTGAGATTGTCATCAATGCCTGCAATGACAATGTGGCCATGCTGCGGCTCTATCGAACGATCCACGATCAGAATATCGCCGGACCGGATATTGGCACCAACCATGGAATCGCCTTCTGCCACGACCATGAAGGTTTGCTCCATATCTTTGATAAAGAATTCGTTGAGGTCGATATAATCCTCAACATGGTCTTCCAAAAACGAAGGAGAGCCAGCCGGAACACCAGCCATGTACAATGGTATGCGTTGCCGTTTGACTTTTTTTACACGGATAAAATCTTTAACATCCTTTACGAGACTCGCTGGAACCCGCAGAGCTTTCGTTGGCTCACCGTATTTTCCGGTGCCTGACTTGCGGCCAGCACCCTCTCTTTTTCCACCATGATTACTCATAAATTATCCTTGAGGTTGTATTCAGATTGACTCAATTTATTTGATTGTGGTACAAAAATCAAGTTGGTTGTGTTGGGGGGATTCCACTTACCAATACCCAAATAACATTGGCAGGAAGGAAAGGAGCTGGAGCTATGGCGGGCTTACCAGAAAGGATTTTTTATTCTCTAAGCGATATTCAAACAGCCTGGCAGATCAGCTCCTCGGATATCAGGCAATGGCTCATGCATGGGCAAATCCGCGCGAATGTCTGGCTTCCTCTGATGAGCGTTTATGAAATCAGGGAAGAAACCGATGGCGCTCGTATTATCCTGACAAAAGAATTACGGCACTGGGAAGGGTACACACCGCTCCACCCGCATCACTGCAGGACATTATTCAAATCGGGCAAAGTTTACTTGCGCGATTTTTTATGCCCGGAGAGTAATTCCAAACTGATGCTTCCTGATACAGCAGATAGCATGCGCTTTTCTATCGATGATCTGGTGATCCTGAATGATGACCGGAAACATTTCGAGAAACTGTATCACATCAGCGAAACATCCGTTTGCAATGTCAAAATAATAGGCCGTGTTGGCAAAACGCAGCCTATCATCAAGAGCACAGATTATGACCCGACTTTCAGAAAGATTGTATTCAACGGGCAGAAATACAGCTTCGGTGACATTCAGGCCGATGTTATCCGTCAGCTTTATGAGGCGGCTCTGACCGGAAACCCATGGCAGAATGGCAAGCAGATCCTGGCTAAGGCCGGATCGCAGAGCTTTACGCTCTCTAATATCTTCAAGCGCAACCCTTTATGGCGGCGATTGATTATATCCGATGGGCGCGGCAGTTATCGCCTGGATGAAGGCTTTGTATCCTCCATCGCCGATCACCAACCCGTCACCACCTGAGCACCGACCAGGCACCACGCGCTCACCAGCGCTGCTGTTCCAAAATTATTGGCATTACACCGCACAGGACAATGCCAATGATCGACCAGAACCAAACCCAGCCTCATTTAATGACAACGGCAGAACGGCTTGAAGAAATCGCCGACATTCTGACCACTGCCATCATCCGCACCCAGAAACGCGCTGAAATAAGCCCGGACAGAGAGAGTTTTACTGGACTTCACTGCGAACCGAAGCATGCATGTAACAAACCGGAGTAAAGGAGAGAGCATGACGAAAACCGCTTTGAAACAACTGAGTGAAATCCAGAATATGAGCATGGCAGAATTACAAGACATATGGCCGCAATATTTCGATGGGGAGCCGCCAAAATTCAACCGGGCCAATCTGGAACGAAAAATCGCCTACCGCATTCAGGAGCTGGCCTTTGGCGGCTTATCCAAGGAAACCAAAGAAAAAATCAGGCGCATGAAAAACGACATCACTGCGGGTATCATGAAACAAAACCGCGATATGCCGCCGCCCGGCACCGTCCTTACCCGTGAATATCACGGATTTGAGCATCGCGTTATGGTGCTGGATGACGGCTTTGAATATCAGGGCATGAAGTACACAAACCTCTCAAAGATTGCCCGCATCATTACAGGCACAAACTGGTCTGGCCCTTTGTTCTTTGGATTGAAGAGGCCTAAATGAGATCACACGAAGTTATTAAAAAACGCTGCGCCATCTACACCAGAAAATCTACCGAAGAAGGGTTGGATCAGGATTTTAACTCTCTGGATGCCCAACGTGAAGCCGCCGAGCATCACATCCGCGCGCAGGCTCATGAGGGCTGGGTTTTAATACCCCAGCGCTATGATGATGGCGGCTTTTCCGGCGGCTCAATGGAGCGGCCTGCGGTTAGAAGGTTAATCCATGACATTGAAAACGGTCTGATTGATGTGGTGGTGGTGTACAAGATCGACAGGCTCTCACGCTCCATGGCCGATTTTATGAAATTCATGGAGCTGTTTGATAAACGAAAGGTCTCCTTCGTCTCCGTTACTCAGCATTTTAACACCGATACGTCCATGGGGCGGCTGACACTCAACATCCTGCAATCCTTCGCCCAGTTCGAGCGGGAAATGACCGCCGAGCGGATCCGCGATAAATTCGCGGCTTCCAAGCGCAAAGGCATGTGGATGGGCGGTGTGCCGCCGCTGGGCTATAATGTGCACAACCGGAAACTGGAGATCAATCCACAAGAAGCCGAGATCGTGCAGTACATATTCCACAGATACATTGAGATGGGATCCACCACCATTCTGGTCAAGGAGCTGGCCGAAAAAGGCTATACGACCAAAAGCTGGGTGTCACGAAGCGGCAAGCATCACAAAGGTAATCCGATCAATAAAAGCACCATATACAAAATACTGTGCAGCCAGATTTATATCGGGAAGATCCTTCACAAAGGTACCGTTTACGAAGGCGAACATGAGGGCATCATTTCCAAAGAGACCTTTGATAAAGCCCGGGCCATTAGCAACAACCGAAAGCCAAATGAATCCCCGTTACGATGCAAGGCCGCACACTATATTTTGCGCGGGATTGTCTTTGATGAGGACGGATATGCTTTGACCTGTGCCGCCGTAAAGAAGAAGACCAAGCGCTACAGATATTATGTCAGCACTCAGGCCGTCAAAAAAAGCTATGCCGACAGCGATTTAAGAACCGTGTCGGCAACTTTGCTGGAAAACGTCATTGTTGATCAGATGCGAAGACTACTTTCGCGCCCGGAATGGACAAAGAAGGTGCTCGCTAACCCGCAATGGGGGGATATCAGCGATCCGCAGATGGAGCAAAAAATTATCCGCGCGCTGGAGAACTTTGAGCAGCTTTGGGATGAGTTGTTTCCGGTGGAGCAAGAGCGATTGGTAAAACTTCTAATCCAGCGCGTTGTCGTGACCACAACTAAAGTCAGCATAGAGCTACGCCCGGTAGGAATGGTCGGATTGCTCCATGAGATCATGCCGGATGTTAAAATTGAAAAATCTCGGCCCACGAAAGACAGTCCCATCACCATAGAAATCCCGATCAAATTGAGAAAACGCAGCGGACGAAAATATATCACCGCGCCGGACGGCAGAGATCTTAGCTCTTATCGGAAGCCAAAATATCAAACCAACATGATGCAGGCCATTGTGCGCGGCCATCAGTTTTCAGATATGCTTGATAAAGAGCCAGACATAACGATCAAGCAGCTGGCCAAGCGAGAAATGCTGGATCAAGGCTATGTTGCCAAAACTATCCGCATGACCCAACTGGCACCCGATATTATCGAAGCCATCCTAAATGGCCGCCAGCCTCAGGCCATGACCCTCGCCGAGCTTATGCGCCCATTCCCCAATTGCTGGAACACCCAGCGGATGCATTTCGGGTTTTAACCTTCCCTTCTTCGCTTATTGCCTTCGCCAACAGGACACGGCATTATTTAAAATATGAATTTAGAGCATTTCAAAAACAAGCTGGCCGCCCTGAAAGCCGAAACCCTGGATGTGTTGGAAAAATCCAAAGACACATCCAAGCCTGTCGAGCTTGATCAGACCATGGTCGGGCGGCTGTCGCGCATGGATGCCATGCAGCAGCAAGAGATGGCATTGGCCACCAGACGCAGGCGTGAGCAACTTCTGATTCAAATTGAACAGGCCTTTCAGCGCATCGAAAGTGGTGATTACGGCTATTGCATCAAGTGTGATGAGGAGATCGCCGAAAAACGGCTGGAGCTTGATCCCGTCATCCTTACCTGCGTGCAATGTGCAGGAAAAACTGAAGATTAAGGGTTGTTTTATAACTCATAATCCTTATAGTGCAGCGCAAAAGCACGAGTTTATAATCTGCCTTTCGCGCAGATCGTCGTTCGAGCACCCCTTAAAATTTAAACGGAAAGACGGAGCATACTGTTTATGCTGTCATTATCTATAGAACCCTCTGCAAAAGTTTGAAGTAACGGTGGTGGAGCGCCATTTTGGACAATTTGAGGAGAGGATTT